>NZ_JBFUCW010000012.1:0-131081 GCF_056405035.1 Pedococcus sp. P2_A3
AGGCAGCCCTCGCCGAGCGGGTGGACCGCATCGTCGTGGGGCTCGGGGGCAGCAGCACCAACGACGCCGGCGCCGGGCTGCTCGCAGCCCTCGGCGCCGGCGAGGCACACGAGCTGGCACGCGGCGGCCTGGCCCTGGCAGAGATCTCGGACGGCGCCCTGCCGGGCCTGGCCGAGGCGCGCGCACGCTTCCGCGACGTCGAGCTCGTCCTCGCGACCGACGTCGAGTCGCCGCTGCTCGGGCTCCAGGGCGCCAGTGCCGTGTTCAGCCCGCAGAAGGGCGCATCGCCGGAGGTGGCCCAGGCGCTGGAGGGGGCTCTCGGACGGTTCGTCGAGGTCGTGCGCCGCACCGTTCCCGAGCAGACCGAGCTGCTGACCGGCGGGCCCAGACGGCTCGACAAGACCCCCGGCGCCGGTGCGGCCGGCGGGCTCGGCTACGCCCTGCTGCTGCTCGGTGGCACCCGGGTCAGCGGGGTCGGGGAGGTCCTCGAGGTCGTCGGCCTGCGCGACCTCCTCCGGGCGGCCGACCTGGTGGTCACGGGGGAGGGGTGCTTCGACTGGCAGAGCCTCCAGGGCAAGGTCGTGGCAGGGGTCGCCGGCCTGGCGCTCGAGACGGCCACGCCGAGCGTCGTCATCGCCGGGCAGGCCCTCGTCGGGCGGCGGGAGGCCATGACCCTGGGGTTGTCAGGGAGCTATGCGGTGGCCGACACACCCGCCCAGGTCGAGGCCGCGATGACCGATCCGGTGGGCACGCTGGCGGCGCGAACCGCCCGGGTGGCGGCCACCTGGTCCCCTCCCGCCTGAGCACGACGTACAGTGGTGGGGCGCGGGGAACATTTCGCGCGAACCGTGGGTTGGCACAGGTGGCCGACCTCCACCGACATGAAGGACGCATCATCATGAGTGTTCAGGACCAGACCGCTGCGGCGACCACCGTCGACGCCACCGAGGCGCCCGCCGAGGCCACGCACGGCGTGCTCCTCACTGATGTCGCGGCCGCCAAGGTCAAGTCCCTGCTCGAGCAGGAGGGTCGCGACGACCTGCGCCTGCGCGTCGGAGTCCAGCCCGGCGGCTGCTCCGGCCTCATCTACCAGCTCTACTTCGACGAGCGCACCCTCGACGGTGACCTCGTGCGCGACTTCGACGGTGTCGAGGTCGTCGTCGACCGGATGAGCGCCCCCTACCTCGAGAACGCGAGCATCGACTTCGCCGACACGATCGAGAAGCAGGGCTTCACCATCGACAACCCGAACGCCGGCAGCTCCTGCGCCTGCGGCGACTCCTTCAGCTGAGCCGCGCCACGCAGCAGGGGACCCACCGCATTGGAACGAGGCTTGCAGGACTTTCCTGCAGGCCTCGTTCCCTTTGGGTGCGAGACCTGCGGGTGGGTCTGCGCGGCTATCGGTACTCCGGGTTGGGGTAGTCGAACCGCGCGCCGGCGTCCCACTCGGTGCGCTGGTTGCCTCCGACGGGGAAGCCTCCGGCGGCCTTGAGCAGGGCCGCCAGGTGCATGAGGTTCCACGTCATGAACGTCGTGTTGCGCTGGGTGAACTCGTTCTCCGGTCCTCCGCTGCCCGGGTCCAGGTAGGAGGGGCCCGGTCCCGCCTCGCCGATCCATCCGGCGTCGGCCCCCGGAGGGATCGCGTACCCGATGTGCTGCAGGCTGTAGAGGATGTTGGACGAGCAGTGCTTGATGCCGTCCTCGTTGCCGGTGATGATGGCGCCGCCGACCTTGCCGTAGTAGATGTACTGACCGGCCGCGTTCGTCATCGACGAGCCCGCGTAGAGCCGCTCGATGACCTGCTTGGTGATGCTCGAGTTGTCGCCGAGCCAGATCGGCCCGGCGATCACGAGGATGTCGGAGTCGATGATCCGGGCGAACAGCGTGGGCCACTCGTCGCGCTCCCAGCCGTGCTCGGTCATGTCGAGGTAGACACCCGTGGCCAGGTCGTGGTCGACCGCCCGGACCAGCTCGACGTCCACCCCGTGCTTGCGCATGATGGCCGCGCTGAGGTCGACGAGGGCCTGGGTGTTGCTGGGCTCGGGGGAGCGCTTGAGGGTGCAGTTCACGAAGGTGGCGCGCAGGCCGGTGAAGTCGAAGGCGCCCAGGTCGGGTTCGGTCATGGCCCGACTGTGCCCCCTGTGGTCGGTCGAGGCAATGGTCATTCGGCGGATGCACCGTGCTGCGCGCGCTGCGGCCCGACGCAGCAGGTAGGTTTTCGCAGGTGCAGATAGCCATCACCGGTTCCATCGCCACCGACCACCTGATGACCTTCAAGGGCAGGTTCCGCGACAGCCTCGTCGTGGAGCAGCTCGACAAGGTCTCGCTGTCGTTCCTCGCGGACGACCTCGAGGTCCGTCGGGGCGGGGTGGCCGCGAACATCGCGTTCGGCATGGCCAACCTGGGCCAGCGACCGATCCTCGTCGGGGCGGTGGGTGAGGACTTCGCCGACTACCGCAGCTGGCTCGAGCGGCACGGGGTCGACTGCCACTCGGTCCACGTCTCCGAGTCGAAGCACACGGCCCGCTTCGTCTGCACGACCGACGAGGACATGGCCCAGATCGCCACCTTCTACGCCGGGGCGATGAGTGAGGCGCGGGCCATCGAGCTCGACCCCATCGCGCAGCGCGTGGGTGGGCTCGACCTCGTGCTGATCGGTGCGAACGACCCGGAGGCGATGCTGCGCCACACGCGCGAGTGCCGCTCGCGCGGCATACCGTTCGCTGCCGACCCGAGCCAGCAGCTCGCCTTCGCCGACGGCGAGACCATCCGCCAGCTCATCGACGGCGCCGACCTCCTGCTCACCAACGAGTACGAGGCAGCGCTGACCGAGCAGAAGACCGGCTGGGGAGCCGACGAGATCGCCGACCGCGTGCAGACCAGGGTGATCACGCGCGGCAAGGACGGCGTCTCCATCGAGCGCAAGGGCGAGGAGACGATCGAGGTCTCGGTGGCCCGGGAGGTGCGGCGGGCCGACCCCACGGGGGTGGGTGACGCCTTCCGTGCCGGGTTCCTCACCGGTCTCGCGGCAGACCTCGGGCTGGAGCACTCCGCCCAGCTCGGCTCGATGCTGGCCACCTACGTCATCGAGACGGTGGGCACGCAGGAGTACACCCTGGGCAAGGCGAGCTTTCTCCAGCGGCTCGCCGACGCGTACGGGCAGAGCTCGGCCGACGCGATCGAGCCCCACATCACCTGCATCGCGCCCTAGGACCAGGTGCACCGGTGACGACCGAGCCGGTCGAACCCCTGCCCACCAGCTGGGTCTTCGACCTCAGCGAGGTGGACGACGGCGAGGACATGGTCGCCGTCGGGGGAGACCTGCGGGCCGGCACGCTCATCGAGGCCTACCGCAGTGGCGTCTTCCCGATGGGGTTGGGGGAGCTCGGTGCCCGTCCGCTCGGGTGGTGGTCGCCGGACCCGCGCGGGGTGCTGCTCCCGGGCGGAGTCCACGCCAGCCGTTCGCTCCGGAAGTCGTTGCGGCACTTCGAGATGCGTGTCGACACGGTCTTCCGCGAGGTGGTCGAGGCGTGCGCCGACCCCGGTCGTGACGGCCGGTGGATCACCGACGAGATCATCGACGCCTACACCGAGCTGCACGCCCTGGGGTGGGCGCACAGCATCGAGACGTGGCAGGACGGCCACCTCGTGGGGGGCCTCTACGGCCTCAACGTCGGTGGCCTGTTCGCCGGGGAGTCGATGTTCCACCGGGTCACCGACGCGTCCAAGGCCGCGGTCGTCGCCACCGCGGGTTACGTCTTCGCCGACGGTGACCCCCGCCGCCTGATCGACGTGCAGTGGGCGACCGACCACCTGCGCAGCCTCGGGGTCGTGACGGTGTCCCGCCGCGACTACCTCGAGCGCCTGGGCCAGGCGATCCAGCTCGAACCGCCGACGTTCTCCGCCTGAGGCGTCGCGGCTCACCGCCGGCTGGCCTCAGCCCAGGCGCACCCGGTATGCCGCGTGCGCACCGTCCGTCGCGACCTCACCGAGGTACTCGTGCTGCCGCATCCGGCACCACGCGGGGATGTCGGCCCGGGCCGCGGGGTCGGTGGCCCACACCTCGACGACGGTGCCGACCGGGGAGTCGCGGGCAACCCGCGCGAGGGAGATCACCGGTAGCGGACAGCGCTGGCCGCGCGCGTCGACGACGACGGGATCGCCTCCCGACTGGGCGTGGGCCGGCGCTCTGCTCACAGGCGGCGGGCCCCCAGCTCGGTCCGCACCGACTCGACGACCTCGCCGATCACGGCGCAGAAGGCGTCCACCTGCGCAGCACGGTCCGGCGCCACGGCGGCGAAGGGGAGGGTGACGCGCACGTTCCCGTGGGTCAGGGCTCCCATGGCAGCCAGGACGTGGCTCGGTTCGAGCGTGCTGGCCGTGCACGCGGAGCCTGACCCCACGGCGAAGCCCCTGCGGTCGAACTCCCGCACCAGCGCCTCACCATCCGCGTAGAGGGCCGAGAAGGTCACCACGTGGGGGAGCCGTCCCACGGGGTCGCCCACGACGTCGACGTCCGCGACCGTCGCGGCGGCGCGACGGATGCGGTCGACCAGGGCGAAGGCCTCGGCGCGCTCCCGCTCCGCCTCGGCGGCCGTCTGCTGCCACGCCTCGGCGGCGGCCAGGGCAAGGGGCACCCACGGGGTGTGCCGGCTGGGTCCGCTCAGGGCGACGTCGGGGTCGGCGGGACCGGGCAACAGCCAGCGCGTGCGTTCAGGGACCACCACGAGCCCCAGGCCGCCCGGGCCGCCCCAGGACGTGGCGTCGCCGGCCAGGACGTCGTAGGAGCTGGGGGAGGAGGTCCTCCCGAGCGACGACTGGGCATCGACCCCCAGGGGCACACCGGCCGACCGGCAGGCCTCGTGCGCCCGGTCGAGG
The DNA here is from genome assembly GCF_056405035.1 of Pedococcus sp. P2_A3. Taxonomy (NCBI): domain Bacteria; kingdom Bacillati; phylum Actinomycetota; class Actinomycetes; order Micrococcales; family Intrasporangiaceae; genus Pedococcus; species Pedococcus sp. P2_A3. Next base: position 4,879 of record NZ_JBFUCW010000012.1, read on the forward strand.
GGCTGGATCGTGCCCACCTCGCCGTTGGCGTGCTGGAGGAGGGCGGCCACCGTCCCCGCGGCGGCCACGGCGCGCGACCACGCATCGAGGTCGACCCTCCCGGCGCGGTCGACGGCCACGGCCTCGAACGCGGTCGGGTCCTGCGCGGCGTCGGCTGCGTGGCGACCGGGCACGAGGACGGCGGAGTGCTCGACGGCCGAGGCGACCACGCGGGCGCCGCGACGCCTCGCGGCATACCGGAGTCCCTCGGTCATCCAGCGCACCGCACTGGGTCCGTCGGGCGCGAAGGCGACCTCGGACGGGCTGACCGCCAGGCCTGCTGCGAGCACCTCGCGGGCCTGGTCGAGCAGCCGCCGGGCGGTTCGACCCTCGCGGTGCAGCCGTCGCGGGTCGGCCCATCCGGCCTCGACCGCGGCGAGCAGCGTCTCCCTCGCTCGGGGGTGCACGGCACCGGGCGCTGCGTCGAGGACGGCGCGCTCGAGGCGGGGGCCGAAATCGCTGTCAGGAGCGTCGTCCGGGGAGGGGTTCGCCACACCTCGACGTTAGCCCCACCCTGACCGGACGGGACGCACCGGCTGGAGTAGGGTTTGGCGCGATGGCCCATCACTGTCTCGAAGAAGGTGCACCGTTGCGTCAGCACGACGTCTCTGCGCCGCGCCCACAGCGGCGGCGGACTGCTCAGAGGAGAACGACCACGGCTCTCGGGCTGTCGCTCGTCGCCCTCGCCCTCTCCGGCTGCGCCGGGCGCGTCCAGGACGGCTTCCTGCCCCGCGCCGTGACCCAGGGGGGTGAACGCGTCACCTCCCTCTGGAACGGCGCCTGGATCGCTGCCCTCATCGTCGGGGTCATCGTCTGGGGCCTGATCGGCTGGTGCGTGGTGGCCTACCGCCGCAAGAAGGACGACACCACCCTCCCGGTGCAGCTGCGCTACAACGTGCCGATGGAGATCCTCTACACGATCGTCCCGGTCTTCATGATCGCCGTGCTCTTCTACTACACCGCGCGTGACGAGGCCGCCCTGCTCGACACCTCGAAGCACCCTGACGTCGTCGTCAACGTGGTGGGCAAGAAGTGGAGCTGGGACTTCAACTACGTCAACGAGCAGACCTACGAGAGCGGCACCCAGGCCGAGCTCACGGGGGAGCCGGGCGCCGAGAAGAACCTCCCGACCCTCTACCTGCCGGTGAACAAGCGCACCGAGTTCGTGCTGACCTCGCGCGACGTCATCCACTCCTTCTGGGTGCCGGCGTTCCTGCAGAAGCTCGACATGATCCCGGGCCGGGTCAACAAGTTCCAGGTCTTCCCGACCGAGACCGGTGACTTCAAGGGCAAGTGCGCCGAGCTGTGCGGCGCCTACCACTCGCAGATGCTCTTCAACGTCAAGGTCGTCGACCAGCAGACCTACGACGCCCACATCGCCGACCTCAAGGCCCAGGGCAACAACGGTCAGCTCGACAACACCCTCAACCCCGAGAAGGTCATGAACGAGGACCAGCACCTCATCCCGAGCGCAGGGAGCAACTGATGGCAGCGGCAACCGAGTCGACGGCCGGGACCTACTACCGGTCCACCGGGGCCACCGCGACCCGTCGGCTCACCAAGGGCCAGACGGTCGTGAAGTGGGCCTCGACCACCGACCACAAGGTCATCGGCAACCTCTACTTCATCACCTCGTTCATCTTCTTCATGTTCGGTGGCGTGCTCGCGCTCCTGATCCGTGCCGAGCTGTTCAAGCCGGGACTGCAGGTCGTGGACAACCCCGACCAGTTCAACCAGCTGTTCACCATGCACGGCACGATCATGCTGCTGCTCTTCGCCACCCCCTTGTTCGCCGGGTTCGCGAACGCGCTCATGCCGATCCAGATCGGCGCCCCTGACGTCGCCTTCCCGCGGCTCAACATGTTCGCCTACTGGCTGTACCTCTTCGGTGGCCTGATCGCCTCCGCCGGCTTCCTCACCCCGTCGGGTGCGGCCTCGTTCGGCTGGTTCGCCTACTCGCCGCTGTCCGACGCCTCCAACAGCCCCGGCCTCGGCGGTGACCTGTGGGTCTTCGGCCTGGCGCTCGGTGGCTTCGGCACCATCCTCGGTGCGGTCAACTTCATCACCACGATCATCTGCATGCGCGCCCCCGGCATGACGATGTTCCGGATGCCGATCTTCACCTGGACGATCCTCATCACCAGCCTGCTCGTGCTGATGGCGTTCCCGGTGCTGGCCTCCGCCCTGCTGGCCCTGGGTGCCGACCGCAAGTTCGGGGCCCACGTCTTCGACCCCGACAACGGCGGTCCGATGCTGTGGCAGCACCTGTTCTGGTTCTTCGGCCACCCCGAGGTCTACATCATCGCGCTGCCGTTCTTCGGGATCATCTCCGAGATCCTCCCGGTGTTCTCGCGCAAGCCGATCTTCGGCTACAAGACGCTGGTCTTCGCGACCATCGGCATCGCGGCCCTGTCGGTCACCGTCTGGGCCCACCACATGTACGCGACCGGCCAGGTCCTCCTGCCGTTCTTCGCGGTCATGACGATGCTCATCGCCGTGCCGACGGGCGTGAAGTTCTTCAACTGGATCGGCACGATGTGGGGCGGCAAGCTGTCCTTCGAGACGCCGATGCTCTGGGCGATCGGCTTCCTCGTCACCTTCCTGTTCGGTGGCCTGACCGGCATCATCCTGTCCAGCCCGGCCCTCGACTTCCACCTGTCCGACAGTTACTTCGTGGTGGCGCACTTCCACTACGTGGTGTTCGGCACCGTGGTCTTCGCGATGTTCGCGGGCTTCTACTTCTGGTGGCCCAAGTTCACCGGCCGGATGCTCGACGAGACCCTGGGCAAGATCCACTTCTGGATGCTCTTCATCGGCTTCCACACGACCTTCCTCATCCAGCACGTGCTCGGCGTGGACGGTATGCCGCGTCGCTACGCCGACTACCTGCCGGAGGACGGCTTCACCTGGATGAACCAGGTATCCACCTTCGGGGCGTTCCTGCTGGGTGCCTCCACGCTCCCGTTCCTCTACAACGTCTGGAAGACCTGGCGCACCGCGCCGCTGGTCGAGACCGACGACCCGTGGGGCTACGGCGCGTCGCTGGAGTGGGCCACCTCGTGCCCGCCGCCGCGGCACAACTTCGACACCATCCCGCGGATCCGGTCCGAGCGTCCGGCCTTCGACCTGCACCACCCCGAGGCGGCCCCGCTCTCGGGCGTGCACGCCGACCCCGACACCCTCACCCGGATCATGGCCGAGACCCGCACGGGCGAAGAGCACGTCACGGGTGAGTACGACCACGACAAGCACCCGCGGTACCACGAGGAGCGTGACTGACCCGTGAAGATCGAGTACAAGCTCTTCGTCATCCTGGCTGCCTTCTTCGCCCCCGTCGGCCTCGCCTACGGCCTCGCCACGCACTGGAGGGAGCCGGTCGGCCCCGCCGGGCTGTTCCTCTCCGCCGGTTTGGGCGCGATGATCGCGTTCTACCTCTGGGCGACGGCGCGACGGCTGCCCGAGCGCCCTGAGGACAACCCGGGTGGCGAGATCTCCGAGCAGGAGGGTGAGTACGGCTTCTTCAGCCCGCACTCCTGGTGGCCCCTGCCCCTCGCCGGCGCAGCGGCGCTCTGCTTCCTCGGCCTGGCCGTCGGGTGGTGGCTGTTCATCATCGGGGCTGCCTTCGGTGTGGTCGCCCTGGTGGGCTGGACCTTCGAGTACTTCAAGGGCCCGCACGCCGTCTGAGCACGGTCCTGGCTCGGCGGCCGGGCGTGACCCTCGAGGACACGCCCGGCCGTTTCGCGTCCCGGCCCGGGTGACGTCGGCCTCGCCGTCCTCGTCCGGGGGCCGAGTGCAGCCGGATCCGGCCGGTGGCGTGCTCTCGCTGCGGGACGGGACCGGATGCGCTGGTTTGCGTCGCGTCAGGGGCATCGCCGTCGAGCAGGTAGACTGGACCTCGGTCCGCGCAGGGGCGGGCCGTCGGGTTCTTTTCAGGGGCTCGGGCTCAGGGGGCCTGGCGCGGAAACGTGATCGCCCGGCCAGACACAGTTGCATAGCCAACCATTCAGGCCTGTCCGGCGTCTGTCGGGGTGACGGCCATCGTCGGGCGGTTCCATCGGTCGAGGCCGAGGACGCGACACGCTTCAGTTCAGGCACAGGGCGCCACGACGGCGCAGAGCACAGGAGTACACGTGGTGGGTAGGACTCGAGGGGCACGACTTGCCGTGGCCGCGACCGTGGTCGCAGCGCTGGCGTTGTTGGGCGGCTGCTCCGGCAGCGTCAACAGCCCGGCGACCGACAACGTCGCCGGCTCCAGCTCCTCCTCCACGTCGTCCTCGTCATCGGCGACAGCCACGCCGGCCGAGCTGACCATCACCCCGGCCGAGGGCGCCACGGATGTCCTGCCCACCGAGCCGGTGGTCGTCGCGGCCACATCCGGCACGATCGGTGCCGTCACGGTGACCGACGCCAAGGGCCGCACGGTGCCCGGCGAGCTCGCCAGCGACGGCACCTGGACCTCGAGCGGTCGGCTCGCGCCCAGCGCCTCCTACACGGTGAGCGCGACCGCCACCGGCGAGGACGGCACCCCGAGCACCACCACCTCCACCTTCCAGACCCTCACGCCCAAGGTCACCGCGACCTACGGCATCCTCAACTCCGGGGAGACCGTGGGCGTGGGTATGCCGGCGAGCATCCAGTTCGACTCCCCGGTGACCACCCGGGCGCTGCGCGCCGAGGTCGAGAAGCGGGTCAAGGTCACCACCTCGCCCAAGCAGGACGGCGCCTGGGGTTGGCTCGACAACCGCCAGCTCATGTGGCGTCCCGCGACCTACTGGCAGCCCGGTACCAAGGTCACCGTCAGCGCACCGCTGACGGGTGTCCAGACCGGCGAGGGCAAGTGGATCGCCAACGACGACAGCGCGAGCTTCACGGTGGGTTCCGCGATGATCTCCACCGTCGACATCAAACGCCACATCATGACCGTCACCCGCAACGGCGCGGTGCTCAAGACGATCCCGATCAGCGCCGGTCGACCCGGGCCCCAGACCGAGACCCGGTCGGGCATCAAGGTGATCATCCGCAAGGAGGGCACCGTCGTGATGGACTCCACGTCCATCGGGATCAAGAAGGGTCAGCCCGGCTACTACAAGATCACCACGCAGTCGGCCATGCGCGTCACCTGGACCGGTGAGTACCTCCACTCGGCTCCCTGGTCGGTCGGCTCCCAAGGCACCGCCAACGTCAGCCATGGCTGCGTCAACATGTCACCGGCCAACGCGGCCTGGATGTATGCCCAGTCCAAGGCGGGCGACATCGTGAAGTTCACCGGCTCCTCGCGGGTGTTCCAGCCCGCCGAGGGCATCGGAGTCTGGCAGTACACCTTCGCCGGCTGGAAGGCGCAGAGCGCCCTCGCCTGACCTGGCCGGCCTGGCCAGCACCACCGGTGCCGTGTCCCGTGACCGGGGCACGGCACCGCTGCGTGGAGCCCACTCCTGGCGGGGGGTCAGCCCCAGCCGAGGTCGTGCAGTCGGGCGTCGTCGATCCCGAAGTGGTGGGCGATCTCGTGCACCACCGTCACCGCGATCTCGTCGAGCAGGTCCTCGCGGTCCTCGCACATCCGGCTGAGCGGGCCACGGAAGATGGTGATCCGGTCGGGAAGGGCGCCCGCCCAGGCGTCGCCGCGCTCGGTGAGGGGAGTGCCGTCGTAGATGCCCAGGAGGTCCGGGTCGTCCGCGGGTGGCTCGTCCTCGACGAAGAAGACGACGTTGTCGAGCAGGTTCATCAGCTCCTGCGGCACGGCATCGAGGGCGTCACCGACCGCCTCCTCGAACTCCACCGCATCCATCTCGACCACGGCGCAAGCCTGCCATGCCTGCGCCGACGCGCGGTGTGCCGCTGTGGACGACGTATGCCGCCCGCTCGCGACCCGCGCTCGACGCGGGGGGTGAGCGGACGGCGGCATACGTCGTCATGGGGGCTCAGCGAGCCCCATGCACGGCCCGCGGGGCGCTTCGGGGCGCCCGCGGGGCTGCTGCGTTGCCTCAGGGGCGCTTGGGAGGCTCCCTGCGGGCGCTCTCGAGGGCGGGGCGGGACTCGTCGGCGGCGGCGATCTCACCGATGGACTCGTGCTCGTGGCCGTCGTGGTGGGCGGCGGCGAGCTCGGCCGGGGTCACCGGGTTGATCGTGTCGGTGAAGTAGAACCGCGACAGCGCCGAGCGGACCTTGTCCTTGCGCGCGGTGGGGGAGGCCACCCCGTGCTCGTCGGTCGCCGCCTCGAGGGTGAGCACCTCGTGGGGGTCGTGCTGGACGAGGTTCCAGCGGGTGAACTCGTCGAGCGGCTCGTGCTGCTCGAAGAACTTCCCGTCGATGGTGCGGATGATGCGCCCGGTCTCGCGACCGTGCAGCACCAGGTCGCGGTCCTTGCGCTGCAGCGACAGGCAGATCCGCTTGGTCACCCAGAAGGCGATCGGGGGAGCGATGAAGAAGGCCGCCCGCAGGATGTGCGTGATGTCGTTGATCGACAGGTGCAGCTTGATCGCCATCAGGTCGTTGCCGGCGGCGAACATGAGCACGCCGTAGGCCGTCAGCCCCGCCATGCCCAGACCGGTGCGGGTGGGGTTGTTGCGCGGCCGGTCGAGCAGGTGGTGCTCGCGGTCGTCGCCGGTGGCCCACTTCTCGAGGAACGGGTAGATGGCCATCAGCCCGTACATCACGGGGATCAGGAGGATGGCGCCGATCATGACGTTGAACGAGAAGGTGAACCCGAAGGCGGTGAACTCCAGCCAACCGGGCAGCAGCCGCAGCGCGCCGTCGGCGAAGCCCATGTACCAGTCAGGCTGGGAGCCGGCGGTGACCGGGGACGGGTCGTAGGGTCCGTAGGCCCAGATCGGGTTGATGGTCACCAGGCCCGAGATGAGGGAGATGACACCGAAGACGATGAAGAAGAAGCCACCGGCCTTGGCGGCGTAGACCGGCATGACCGGGAAGCCGACGACGTTGTCGTTGGTGCGGCCCGGCCCGGGGAACTGGGTGTGCTTGTGCACGAAGACCAGCCCGATGTGCGCGGTGAACAGGCCGACCAGGATCGCCGGGAGCAGCAGGACGTGGACCGAGAACAGGCGGGGGATGATCGCCTCGCCGGGGAACGGTCCGTCGAAGAGCGCGAACGACATGTAGGACCCGAGCACGGGCACCGAGCGCATGAAGCCCTCGGCGGCGCGCAGGCCGGTGCCCGACAGCAGGTCGTCAGGCAGGGAGTAGCCGGCGAAGCCCTCGATCAGGGCCAGCATCGACAGGATGCAGCCGATCACCCAGTTGATCTCGCGCGGCTTGCGGAAGGCGCCCGTGAAGAAGACCCGCAGCATGTGCACCGAGAGCGCGACGATGAACATCAGCGCGGCCCAGTGGTGGATCTGGCGGATGAGCAGGCCACCACGGATGTCGAAGGAGATGTCCACCGTGGAGCGGAACGCCTCGGACATGGTGATGCCACGCAGCGGCAGGTAGGAACCGTCGTAGACGACCTGGCCGGCGCTCGGGACGAACCAGAACGTGAGGAACGTGCCCGACAGCAGGCAGATGATCATCGAGTACATGGCGACTTCGCCGAGCATGAAGGACCAGTGGTCGGGGAAGACCTTCTTCATGAGGTAGCCGACCGGCTTGGCCGCACCGGTGCGGTCGTCGAGCCAGCCGGCAACTCCACCGACGGCCTTCAGGCCGGGGGCGGTGGGCGCCTCCGACTCGACGTCGTCCTTGCGCAGGCGAGCGATGGGGTCGGCTGACCCGGTGCGTCCGTTGCTGCTCATGCGGAACCACGCTCCCAGAAACTCGGGCCGACAGCCTCACGGAACGGGGCGTCGGCCACCAGGTAACCCTCGGAATCGACGGTGATCTTCAGCTGCGGCAAGGGGCGGTGCGCCGGCCCGAAGATGACCTTGCAGTCCTGCGTCACGTCGAACGTCGACTGGTGGCAGGGACACAGCAGGTGGTGTGTCTGCTGCTCGTAGAGACCCACGGGGCAACCCACGTGGGTGCAGATCTTGGAGTAGGCGACGATGCCCTCGTGACCCCAGTCGCGCTCCTTCTGGGGCTTGATGTCGTCGGGGTTGAGGCGCATCAGCAGTACGGCCGCCTTGGCCTTGTCCTCCAGGACGTGCTCGGAGTCCTTGATGGACTCGGGGAGCACGTGGAAGACCGAGCCGATGGTGACCTGGTCGGCGCGGATCGGCGTGCGCTCGGGGTCGCGGACCAGCCGGTCGCCCTTCTTCCACATCGTCGTGGACAGCTGGTCCTTCGGGAGCGGACCGAGCCCGCCGATGAGGGGGAGCAGGATCGCGATCGGCGGCAGTGCGAGCGCGCCGGCGAGCGAGAACTTGATGAGGGGGCGACGCCCGAGCTGGGACTTCTCGCCGCCCTCCATGAGGTTGGTGACGACCCGCTGGCGGTCCTCGTCCTTGGCGCGCTGGGGGTGGCGCTCCTCGACCATCTCGGTGTCGGGCATGAGGGTCTTGGCCCAGTGCACCGCGCCGACCCCGCAGCCGAGCAGGGCCAGCGCCATCGTCACGCCGAGGGCGACGTTGTAGATGCTGGCGTTGCCGATGCCGGGGATGAAGCCGGACTGGTCGCGGTCGATCGCGAAGAAGGCGACGACGAACAGCACGGTCGCCAGGCTCGAGAGCCCGAACAGCGCCGCAACCTGCTTCTCGGCGCGCTTGGCGGCCTTCTCGTCGAGGTCGGCCATGCGGGCGACGTGCGGCGGGAGGCCGGGGTTCTCGAACCGGGCCGGCAGGCCGCCGGTGCCCTCGACGTGGCCCTGGTCGAGGCGGACCGCGGTGGCGCCGTAGCCGTCGCCGGTGCCGACGACCTCGCCCTGCGGCGTGTCGTGTTCGCTCATCGTGTCGTCGATCCTGTCGAGTCGCGGTGGTCAGATCCAGTGTCGCTGGTGGGAGCGGCTGTGGCCAGCGATGGTGACGTACCCATCACGCAGCCTTCCTGCCGAGCCAGACGGCGAAGCCCACCATGATGCCGAGCCCGAAGATCCAGACGAACAGCCCCTCGGACACCGGCCCGAGGTTGCCCAGCGCCATACCCCCGACGTTTTCCTGCTTGTCGACGGCGTGGAGGTAGGCGACGATGTCGTTCTTGGCGTCGGGGGAGATGTTGTCGTCGCTGAAGACGGGCATCGACTGGGGCCCGGACACCATGGCCTCGTAGATGTGCTTGCCCTCGACGTTGCGCAGGGAGGGGGCGTACTTGCCCCTCGTCAGCGCACCGCCGGAGCCGGCGAAGTTGTGGCACATGGCGCAGTTGACGCGGAAGAGCTCGGCGCCGAGGGCGACGTCGCCACCCTTGCCGCTGGTGTACTCCGCGTCGGGCACGGCCGGGCCGGGAGCCAGCGACGCGACGTAGGCGGCCACGGCGGAGATCTCGTCCTGGGAGAACCGGACCTCGCTGTTGCGGGGGGCCTGGACGTTCGGGGCGGCCATCGGCATGCGCCCGGTGCCCATCTGGAAGTCCACGGCGGCGGCGCCGACACCCGGGAGGGCGGGGCCGGCCTTGGTGCCCTGGGCCTGCAGGCCGTGGCACGTCGCGCAGTTGGCGAGGAAGAGCTTCTTGCCCTGCTCGACCGAGCTGGCCGCGGCGGTGGCGGCGTCGGCCTGCTTGGGCGCGAAGGCCGAGTAGGCGACCCCGGTCAGGATCAGGCCCAGGAGCAGGAGCAGGGCGATCGCGGCCGGGTGTCGGCGGCGGGCGGCCAAGGCGTTCACGGTGCGGTCCTGTCGACGGAGGTGGGCAGGGCTGGATGGATGGGCTGCAGCGGTGGGTGGGCCATGGGGCTGGTCACTTCAGCAGGTAGATCGTCGCGAACAGCGCGATCCACACCACGTCGACGAAGTGCCAGTAGTACGACGTCACCACCGCGCCCGCGGCCTGCGCGTGGCTGTAGTGACGCGTCGTGAAGGTGCGTCCGATGATGAGCAGGAACGCGAGCAGGCCACCGGTCACGTGCATCGCGTGGAACCCGGTGGTGAGGTAGAAGACCGAGCCGTACGCGCTGGACGAGAGGGTGATGTTCTCGTGCACGAGCTCGGAGTACTCGAGCACCTGGCCCGACACGAAGATCGCGCCGAAGATGTAGGTCAGGACGTACCACTCGCGCATGCCCCAGCTCTTGAGCGACAGGACGCTGGCGTCACCGCGGTGCGGCTTGCCGTGCTCTGCCGCGTGGACACCGAGCTGGCACCACACCGACGAGATCACGAGGATGATCGTATTGACGGTGGCGAACGGGACGTTGAGCACGTCCGTCGACTTGTCCCACAGCTTCGGCTCGACCGAGCGGATCGTGAAGTACATCGCGAAGAGCCCCGCGAAGAACATCAGCTCGCTGGAGAGCCAGACGATGGTGCCGACCGACACCATGTTGGGTCGGGACACGGGCCCGTGGCCGGGGATGCTGCCGGCCGAGCGAGCGGGTTCAGAGGTCACTGGGGATGCGGTCGCCACGTGCGCCAGATTAGCCACATTCCCAGCGCGGCACACCGTCGACCCCCCGATGGGTGCGTGACCGTGCCGAATCGCCGCACCGGTAGCATCAGCGGCATGACCGCTTCGCACGCGACCGCCGCCGACGTCCCGACCTCGTCGGGGTCCCAAGCAGGGTCTCGGACCCACCAGATCTCGGTGCTCCTGTACAGCGACGACAGGACCACGCGGGACTCCGTCCGAGTCACGGTCGGCCGTCGCCCGGCCCGTGACGTGGAGGTCACCTCCTGGCGGGAGTGCGCGACGGCGGCGGCCGTGATCGAGGCCGTCGAGAACGGCTCCTTCGACGTCCTCATCCTCGACGGCGAGGCTGCCCCGATGGGAGGGCTCGGCCTCTGCCGCCAGCTGAAGAGCGAGATCTTCGGCTGCCCGCCGGTCCTCGTGCTGACCGGTCGCCCGCAGGACGGCTGGCTGGCCACGTGGTCGCTCGCCGACCTGGCCGTCCCCCACCCGCTCGACCCGATCGCGCTGGCCTCGGCCGTGGCCGAGCTGGGTCGCGGCGGGCGTCCCAGCGCCTCCTGAGCCGGTGACCGCACGCGAGCCGGCCGGTCACACCTGGCCGGACCTGCTCACGCTGCTCATGGCGCGTGAGCACCTGAGCACCGACCAGGCCGCCTGGGCGATGAACGAGATCATGGCCGGCGACGCCTCCCCGATCCAGGTGGCCGGCTTCCTCGTCGCGCTGCGGTCCAAGGGTGAGACGGTCGAGGAGCTGCGTGGCCTGGCCGACGTCATGCTCGCGCACGCCAACCAGATCGACGTGCCGGGGCCGAGCCTCGACATCGTCGGAACCGGCGCCGACCGGTCCAACACGGTCAACATCTCCACGATGGCCTCGGTCGTCATCGCGGCCAGCGGCGTGAAGGTGGTCAAGCACGGCAACCGGGCCGCCTCCTCCGCGTCCGGGTCAGCCGATGTGCTCGAGGCCCTCGGCGTCAACCTCACGCTCACCCCGGCGCAGGTCGCCGAGGTGGCAGCCGAGGCCGGCATCACCTTCTGCTTCGCGCAGGCGTTCCACCCCGCCATGCGGCATGCCGCCGCCGCCCGGAGCGGGCTGGGCGTCGGCACGGCCTTCAACGTCCTCGGGCCGTTGACCAACCCGGCCCGGCCGACCTACGCCGCAGTGGGGGTCGCCGACCCGCGGATGGCTCCGCTGATCGCCGGTGTCTTCGCCGGACGCGGCACCGACGCGGTGGTCTTCCGCGGCGACGACGGGCTCGACGAGCTCACCCTCAGCACGACCTCGAGCGTGTGGTGGGTGCGCGACGGAGCCCTCACCCAGCGGGTCCTCGACCCCCGCGACGTCGGGCTCGAGCGGCAGCCCGTCGAGTCGCTGCGTGGCGCCGACGCCGCCCACAACGCCCAGGTCGCGCGCGACCTCTTCGCCGGCCAGCGCGGTGCGGTGCGCGACGCGGTCGTGCTCAACGCGGGGATGGCGCTGGCGCTGGCCGGTCGGGACCTCCCGGGTGGCGCGGAGCCGGCCGGGCACGACGCCACGGACGCCGCGTTCGCGGCCTGCGTTCGCGTGGGCATGGACCGCGCGGAGGAGGCCCTCGACTCGGGTGCAGCTGCCGCGCGGCTCGAGCAGTGGGCGGCCGCGACGCAGCGCCCGGCGTCTGCCTGACGCTTCCCGCCGACCCCCGGACGCCGACCCCCGGACGCCGACCCACGGTGCCGACCCACGGTGCCGGTCAGCGACCCGGGTTCTGCGCCTCCTGCGCGGCGACCCGCAGGATCGCGGCCACGGAGCGGTCGACGTCCTGCTCGGTCGTCGACCAGTTCGAGACCGAGACCCGCATCAGCCGGCGTCCGCGCCAGGTCGTGGCGCCGAGCCAGCAGGTCCCTTCGCGTTGCACCCCTTCCACGACCCGGTCGGTGTGCTCGTCGCTGCCGAAGCCGACGAGCACCTGGTTCAGCACGACGTCGTTGACGATCTCTGCACCACCGGCCTCGAGCCCGTCGGCGAACCGCTGGGCCAGCGTGCAGCAACGCTCGACGAGGTCGGCCATCCCGTCCCGTCCCAACTCGCGCAGCGCCGCCCATACGGCGAAACCCCTTGCCCTCCTTGAGGATTCGGGCACCAGGTCGCCGAGCGAAGGGGTTGGACCACCTTGACCGGTGAGGTATGCCGCGGTGTAGGACAGCGACCCCGCGTGAACCTGCTCGTGGGCGCAGATCGCGAAGCCGCAGTCGTAGGGCACGTTGAGCCACTTGTGCCCGTCGCACGACCACGAGTCCGCGAGCTCCACCCCGTCGACCAGGTGCGCCCGGGCAGGGCTCGCGCCGGCCCAGAGGCCGAACGCGCCATCGACGTGCACCCAGGCGCCGTGCCTGCGGGCGACGGCGCAGGCGGCCCGCAGGTCGTCGCACGCTCCGGTGTTCACGTTGCCGGACTGGAGGCACACGATCGTCGGCCCCGGCTCGGACCGGGCCAGCACGGCCGCCAGGTCTGCCACGTCGATGGCTCCGTTGGCGTCGGTCGCCACCCCCTCCACGACCGCCGTCCCGAACCCGATCAGTCGCAGCGCCCGGTCGATCGTGGCGTGGCGTTCCACACTCGCCACCACCCGCACGCGGGGAGCGCCGAGGAGGCCGTCCCGCTCGACGTCCCAGCCCACTGTGGCGAGGACGTGGTGTCGGGCGGTCGCGAGGCTGACGGTGTTGGCCCCCTGCGCCCCGGTCACGAACCCGACCGTGGCGTCGACGGGCAGGCCGAGCAGGTCCTTCAGCCACCCCCCGGCGAGGTCCTCGGCCACCGCCGCGGCGGGGGAGAGGGTCGCGTTGAAGGCGCACTGGTCCCAGCCGACCGCGACCATGTCGGCCGCGCTCGCGGCAGGCAGCGCACCCCCGATGACGAACCCGAAGAAGCGCGGTCCCGGAGTGCCCACGAGACCCGGGCCGAAGGAGTCGACCAGCTCCTCGAGAACTTCGCTGGCCGGGGTGGGTCGGCTGCGCAGGTGGTGGTCGACGGAGTCGCGGAGGGCGGCTGCGGAGACCTTGGCCGGGACAGCTCCCTGCACGAGCGCCGCGCGGTGGTCGGCTGCCACGTGGGCAGCCCGGTCGAACAAGGTGGTGAGGTCGTCCATGACGAGAAGGTACGCCGCCCGCCCCCGAAGCTTCCCCACTTCTGGCCATCCATCGCGCGGGTTGGTCCCGTTTCGGTGCGCGGCTGCCGCACCGGTGGCCAGAAGTGGGGAGGAAAGGGTCAGGACATGGAGGCCAACCAGCTCACGGCCTGCCGGGCGTCGGCCCGGCGTTGTTCGTACCGTGCGCCGACGGCCAGCAGGAGCACCCCGAGCGACCCGAGGGTGAGGTAGCGGGGCAGGAGCACCGCATACGGGAGCAGCTGGGAGAGGGTGACGACGGCGGCGGCGACCGCCCCCAGCACCACGAGGGCCTGCCAGCGGCGCAGCGCCCCGACGACCAGCACGGCGACGGCTGCGGTGACCGTGAGGAGCGGGCGGGCGAGCCCGTCATCGGCCACGGAGAGCAGCGTGGACGGCACGAGGGCCACAGCCAGACCCGGTCCGGCGGTGAGCCATGAGCGGTCGCGGAGCTCGCCGTGCGACCAGAGCCCGGCGGCCAGCAGCAACGCTGCCAACGGCAGGGTCCACGCCTCCAGGGTGGTCACGTCGGCATCCCAGAGCTCCACCCACACCGCCGCCGTCAGGGCGGTCACCCCGACGGAGACCACGGCACGCCGGTGCGGCAGGGCGGCATACGCGACAGCCACGAGCCCGTATGCCGCGGCGGTCACGCAGGCGGCGTGCGGCCAGGCCCGGTCGACCGCCACTGTGACGGCTGTGGCGGCGACGAGCACCGACGCACCGCCGAGGACGACCTCCTCGGGCCGGTACCGCCGCCAGTGGGCCAGGGCGGCCAGCGCCAAGGCTGCCGCCACGACCAGGACCCACTGGGTCCGGGGGCCGATCAACCCACCACCCAGCCACAGGGCCCACACGCAGGCGGCGGAGGTCGTGCCGCTGGCCACGGCGCGCAGGGGCAGGCGCAGGACGGCGGCGGCGGCCTCCGCGAGGGCGATGACTAGGAGGACCGCGATCACGACGCCATCACCCAGGCCCGCCTCGAGCGCCGCGGCCAGGGCTCCGACCACGGTGACGTGGCCGACGACGGCGAGGGGCAGCTCCTCGGGTGCGAGCCGGCGGGCCAGCGCCAGCGCGACGCAGGCACCACCGGCGGCTGCCGTCGCGAGCACCGCGGCGGTGTCGGAGAACATCGAGCCCGCGAGGGCGCAGGCCCCGACGGTGGCGACTGCAGCTACGGCGCTGGCAGCAGACCGCCAGGTCGGTCGGTGCACTGCCGCCGTCGCGGCCACCAGCGCCGCCGCGGTGAGGGCGATGGTCGTCGCTGGCCGGGACGCCTCGATGGCGCAGACGAACACGAGCACGCCCAGCGCCGCGCCAGCCTGGGCCTCGACCCACCCGGTCCCGACCGAGGTCGTCCGTGGGCGGGCGACCACCAGGCCGGTGCCGACCACTGCTGCGAGGACGGCGAGGACGGCCGACCAGAACGCGCCGAGCTGCAGGGCCAGGCCGAGCACGGCGGTGGGTCCGGCCACCGTCGCGACGACGGCCACCACCCCGAGCGCTCGCCAGTCGCCGCTCAATGGGCGTGCGGTCCAGTCCGTGCGGACGGCAGCCCGGCTGCCGAGGCGGGTGGCGCGGGTCGCGACGACCCGGCGCACCGTGAACGCCCCCGCCACGGACACGGTCACGAGCAGCGCCACGCTGACCAGACCGTCGGTGGTGAGCCCGTGGACGACCGGGGCGTCGGCCCCCAGGACGGTGGGCGCCGACAGCGCCGTCACTCCGGCACCCACGGCGCCAGCGGCCGCGGCGGCGGCTGAGAAGGCCGTCCACGCGGCCGCCGGACCGGTGGCCGCGCGGCGGGTCAGGCCGAAGGACGCCGGCACCACCAGGTGCAGGATCCCGAACAGCACCGCACCCAGCAGCGCGAGTGCCGCCACCGCGCCGGCGCCATCCGCGAAGGCCACGACACCTGCCCAGCCGAGCGACGCGGCGGTCAGCGAGAGCAGCGCGAACCCCGCGACCCTGCGGTCGCTGCGGTGCAGCGCGGCAAGCACGATGGCAGCGAGCATCCCGGTGACGGCGGCGTAGGCGCGTCCGTCGAGCGAGTCGAGGCCGGCCAGCCCGAGACGGCGCGCAGCGGTCACGTCGAGCAGGAGCAGGCCACCCGACACGAGCGCCAACGCCTCGGCGCTGCTCGGCAGGCGGCGTCGAGACAGCAGCAGCGAGGCCACCGTCGCGGCGACGGTGAAGCCACCCATGACCAGCATCTGGCCGACGATGCCGATGACGAACCACGCGATCGCCAGCGCGATCGACCCGGCCACCAGCACCAGGAGGACCCCGATCGCCAGCAGGGTCTGCTGCGTCGTCCACGTGCGGCGGGCGGTGGCCGGTCGGTGGGTGCCCGTGGGCGGGCCGTCCGGTGGGGTCTGCCCAGACAGTGCGGGCGCCACCGGGAGGGGACCTGCTGCCCTCTCGGCGGCCGGGCCCGGATCGGTGGGCGGGAGAGGGCCCGGGGCGGTGGGGGCCTGCGCGCGCAACGCCGCGATCAGCGCCGTGCGCTCGCGCTGCAAGGTCGCCAGGTGCTGGTCGACCTGCCAGAGGCGCAGGGCGTTCGGTCCGGTGAGGGGGAGGTGGCAGCCCGGGCACGACGTCGGTGACTCCGGCAGGAAACGACTGCAGGCGGGGCAGGGGATGGGCGACATCGGTCCTCCTGAGGGGCAGGCGCAGCAGCGCTCGGTGGGACGAGTCTGCAGGTCAGAAGGGGTGTCGCGGATGCGCGTTGCTACTCAGATCGACCGTCCGGCCGAGGACGTGGTGAGCCCGTGGGCGACGGGTCAGTCGCCGTCGAGGCCGAGGCTGAAGGCGGCCTCGAGGTCGTGCGTGGAGTAGGTGCGGAACGCGATGTGGGTGTTGGTGCCCGTCACGCCCTCCACCTTGTTGAGGCGGTCGGCGATCACGTCGTTGAGCTGCTCGTGCTCGCGGACCCGGATCATCGCGATGAGGTCGGCGTCGCCGGCCACCGAGTAGACCTCGGAGACGCCCTCCAGCTCGGCGATGGCCTGGGCCACCTCGGGGATGCGGTCGACCTTGGCGTTGATGAGCACGATGGCGGAGATCACGAGCCCACTGTATCGGCGCCCTCCCGGGTTGCACCGGCGGTCTTGGCCCAAACCGGGCGGGTTGCCGCCACTCTTGCCCCATCATGGCGGGATGGGGTTGGTGGCGACACTGGCGGGACAGCGACGGCGTCCACGCGGGCTGCCCCTTGCGCTCGGGGTGGGACTGCTGGGCTCTGCGGCCGTCGTGGCCTGGACCTTCGCCCGGCCGCAGGCGCTGCCCGCCGGCCCGCTGCTGGTCGTGCCCACGACGCTGCTCCTCCTCGCGGGTCAGGTGGGTGTGGCAGTCAGACTGCGAGCGACCGGTGGCGCCCGCCGGGGTGCCCTGGTCCCCTTGGTGGCCAAGGCCTTCGCCTCGGCGCGTGGCGCGGTGCTGGCCCTGACTGCGCTGGCAGGGCTGCTGGCGGCGTGGTCGGGGCTGCGGCTGGCCCCTGGCGGGACACCCGCGGCGGCGAGACCGGGGTGTCCCTATCCGCTGGTGTCCCGAGGGCACGTCCTGTGTGTGGGTCCCGAGCACTACCGGCTCGCGGGTCTCGGGGCGCAGCGGTTCGCCGCCGGCGTCGTGATCCTGCTCCTGGCGGTCGACCTGGCCGTGGCCGTCGCGGCGCCCCTGCGCACCGCCGAGCGCTGACCTGGACGACACCGCCCGCGGATGGCGCGTCAGGAGGCCGCGACGAAGCCCGCCACCGCGTGACGGGCCACCACCTGCGGCTCCAGCTCGGCCCGTGCACCACCGGCCCCGCCGACCGGGCAGGTCCACTCACCATCGAGGTGGACGATCCGCACCCCCGGTGACTCCAGCCAGCGCAGGATCTTCTCGGTCTCCTCGGGGATGGCCGCCGGCGAGGGCCACGGCGCCGGGAGGACCACTTCGGCGCTGGTGCGGACCGCGTCGACGTAGGGCATCGGGTCAGCCCCGCGGGGCGACACGGTGCTGGCAGCGAGGCGGCCGTGCCGGACCACGATGACCTCCCAGCCACCGGCCGTGGCCGAGCGGGCAGCCACGATCTCGCGGCTTGCCGCCAAGGGGGCGATGCGCTGGGCCCGCGCCATGCCGCGGACCAGGGCGAGCATCCGGTCGCGCAACGTGCCGGCGTCCTCGAACCGCTCCTGGTCGGCCAACGACCCCATCCGCGTGCGGAGCGCGGTCACCACTTCACGGGAGTCGCCCGCCAGGGCGTGCACGGCGTCGTCCACGACCGCGGCATACTCCTCGACGCTCTGGGCGCCGGTGCACGGTGCACCGCAGCGACCCATGTCAGCAAGGACGCAGGACCCCACCGGACGGGCTGGCGACAGGCGCTGGACGCACTGGCGCAGGGGGATGACCTCGTGGACCGCCGCCACGGCCGCCTCGGCCGAGCTGCGGCTGCCGAACGGCCCGATGTAGCGCGCGCCGTCGGCCCGGACCTCGCGGACGATGGAGAGCCGCGGGAACGCCTCGACGGTCAGCTTGACCCAGGTGGCCCGCTCGGGGGTCTTGGACCGCCGGTTGTAGCGGGGTTTGTGCTCGGCGATGAGGCGCAGCTCGCGCACCTCGGCCTCGAGGGTGGTGGCGCAGACGACCGGGGTGACCGACTCTGCCAGCCGCACCATCTCGGCCATCCGGGTGCGTTGCTCCGACGCGGTGAAGTAGCTGCGGACCCTGGTGCGGATGTTGATCGAGGTGCCGACGTAGAGGACCCGACCCCCGCCGTCCTTGAAGAGGTAGACCCCCGGCTGGTCGGGCAGCCCGTCGGCCAGCCAGCGCTTGCGGCGCTGGGCGGGGCTGACCCGCGAGGTGTAGCTCGCGAGCTCCTCGAGGGTGTGCACCCCGAGGCTGCCCACCCGGCCGATCAGGGCGTGGAGCACGTCGACGGTCGCCTGGGCGTCGTGCAGGGCGCGGTGGTCGGGGGTGGTGGCGGCCCCGAACAGGGCGGCGAGCGTGGAGAGCTTGTGGTTGCGGGCCTCGTCGCGGGTGACGAGCTGACGGGCCAGGTGCACGGTGTCGAGCACCGTGTGCCGCGGCCACTCGATGCCCTGGTCGCGGGCTGCCATCTTGAGGAAGCCGATGTCGAACCCGGCGTTGTGGGCGACCAGCACGGCGCCGCGGGCGAACTCGAGGAACGCGGGGAGCGCGGCCTCGATGCGCGGGGCGTCGGCGACCATGGCGGTGGTGATGCCGGTCAGCGACTGGATGAAGGCCGGGATCGGCAGGTGGGGGTTGACGAGGGTCTGGAACTCGCCGAGCACCTCGCCGCCACGGACCTTGACCGCGCCGATCTCGGTGATGGCCGAGTCGGCCGGGCTGCCACCGGTGGTCTCGAGGTCGACGACGACGAAGGTGACCTCGGCCAAGGGGGTGCCCAGGTCGTCGAAGGTGCCCTGCACCATCTGGTCGCCGGCCGTCTGCATGGACCCGACGGTAGGCCGGTGGTGTGACAGCCCGTGGCAGGCGCGCCTGCGCCGCAGTGGGTTCCGTCGCCCGGCCGCCTCGTCGAGGGGCTGCGCCGACGCCCTGGGTATGCCGGGTCGCTGGCGTTGTCAGTGCCCTCGCCTAGCGTCGTGGTCAGTGGAGATCGCGCCCCGATGACGAGGTCCCCGGCAGTCCACGGCACCACCCCCGGAACCACTCCCGGAACGACCCGCAGAACGACCCGCAGAACGACCCGCAGAACGACCCGCAGAACGACCCGCAGAACCACTCCTGGAACCACCGCCAGGACACACCGATGCACCACCCGCAGGACGACCGACTGAACCGCCGACAGAGAGCGAGGTGATCGCGATGATCATCGACTGCCAGAGCTGCCCCGTGCGCGACCTGCACTGTGCCGACTGCATGGTGACGGCCATGCTCGTGCCCCAGGGCGCCGAGCTGCCCCTCGACGCCGTCGAGCGGTCCGCTGTGGCGCGGTTCGCCGATGCAGGGCTGGTCAGCGCCCACGAGGCCGCATCGGCGAGCGCGCGTCGCGAACCGTGGGCCGCCCACGTCCGCGCCGTCGGCTGAGCCGTCCCTACGATGGCCGGATGACCCGGCCCGGTTCTCGACGACGCGGCGGTCTGCGCGCCCGTGTCGCGGCGGTCGCCTCGGCGACCCTGGTCGCCGGGCTGCTGGCGGGGTGCTCCGGTGCCGGGTCCGGGGGGTCCGGACGAGCGTCCTCGCAGCCGTCGCCAGCGACGCAGTCCTCCTCCCAGCAGAACGCCCCCGACCCTTCGACCGCCCGCGAGGACGCCCTGAGCGCGCTGCTGGCCGCCCGTGCCACGGCCGTGCGCGACCACGACCGAGCGGCCTTCGCAGCCACCCTCGACGACCCAGGATCGGGGTTCGGGCTGCGTCAGCTCGCCCAGTACGACGCGCTGGCCACCCTCCCCCTGGCCACCTTCACCTACGGCACCCCGGAGCCCGCGCCAGCGCTCGGTGCCGAACGGGTGGCCCAGCTCGGTCCGCAAGCGTGGGTCTCCCGGGTGACCGGGCGCTACAGCCTGGCGGGTTACGACACCTCCTCCCGGGAGTTCGAGTCCTACTTCACCGTCGTGCGTCGCGGCTCGACCTGGCGGCTGGTCGACGACACCGACGGGGGCACCCAGGTGCAGCCCTGGGACCTGCCCGGCTTCACGGTCGTGCGCAGCACCACGACCTTGGTGATGGGGACCGGACCCGCGAGTCGACTGCGCCCCTACCTCGCGCTCGGCAACCTCGCGGTGCAGCGGGTCGACGCCGTCTGGACCGTCCCGTGGACCAGTCGCCTGGTCCTCGTGGTCCCCGGCACCGCGGCACAGATGGCCGAGCAGGTCGGTCAGGACAAGGGCTCGGTGGCCCAGGTTGCCGCCGTGACGGACGGCCCCTTCGACGCACAGGGGCGGGCCGGTGCCGACCGGGTCGTGGTCAACCCGGGGGCCTTCGCCACGTTGGAGCGGCGAGGACAGCAGGTCGTCGTGACCCACGAGGCCACCCACGTCGCCATCCGGGCCACGACCGACCGACCGGTCCCGCTCTGGCTGTCGGAGGGGATGGCCGACTACGTCGGGTACCACGACGTCGGGGCGACCCGACGACAGGTCGCCGCGGCCCTGCTGGCGAAGGTGCGCGCCGGCACCGGTCCCCGGGCACTCCCGACCCCCGGCGACTTCGACCCGTCCCGGACCACCATCGCCCCCAGCTACAACGCCGCGTGGCTGGCGGTGAACCGCATCGTCGACCGGTACGGCGGGAAGGCGCTCGTCCGCTTCTACGCCACGGTCGCGACCACTCCGGCAGGGTCGTCCGGCCCGGCCCAGGACCCCGACGCGGCCGCTGCCGCAGCCTTCGTGAGCGTGCTGCACACGACCCAGGCCGCGTTCACCAAGGAGTGGCTCGCCTACCTGAATGGCCTGGCCGGTCGATGAGCGATCCCTGGCGGGACGTGGTCCCGGCTCATCTGCTCAGACTGGAGCGGTCGTGGGACGCTCGTCCGGTGGGGCGGGCGCACCACCGGGTGCGGAGTCGGTGGTGGGACGAGGAGTGGCGACGGCGAGCGAGACCACGATGAGCGACCCGACGAGCCAGAACTGGTTGTAGAAGGCCTGCTTGTTGACGAGGTTCGCCACCAGGAGCACCAGGGCCAGCCAGCGCAGGAGGTCGGCCAAGGACGGCTGCCGGCGCCAGACGGTCCAGCAGACGGCGGCGAGCGTGCCGAGCACTGCCACGCCCGTCACCGCGAACGGCAGCGTCACGCCGAAGGTGTTGAGCGCCAACAGGTAGAGCGTGTTGGCGAACTTGATCGGGTGGAAGCCCACCAGCAGGCTGATCGTGTCGTGGACGAAGTCTGGGGGGCTCGCGAGGAACCACGGCGCGATGAGCGCCCCGGTCAACGCGCCCGTCGCCACGGCCCGGCGCCACCCGAACGGCCGCCACAGCATCACCACCGGCAGCAGGAGCGCCAGGTGCTGCTTGCTCGCGCAGGCGAGGGCCAGGGGCACGATCGCCCACCAGGCCCGGTCGCGCTGCACCAGCACCGCCCACCACACCAGTCCGGCGAGCAGGAGCGGCTCGGTCCAGGCCTGGTCGAGCTGGGTGAGCGTGCCCGGGGCGAGGACGAGCAGAGCCGTGACCGCCGCGGCGGTCCAGACCCACCTGCCTCCGGTATGCCGCGCGGCTGCACCGCGCGCCAGCAGCCAGACCCCGGCCACGGCGACGAGCGTCCAGAAGGCCAGCGCCCAGCGCACGTCACCGAACAGCCAGCGCCCGGGCGCCAGGAGGACGGCGGTCCAGGGCAGGTAGGTGAACGCGTCCTGGATGCCGGGGGAGCCGGTCCAGTTCATCGCGTAGAAGTTCTCGCCGCGCGCCAGGCCGTCGGCAGCCTGCTGCAGCGTCACCCAGACGTCGATGCGCGGTCGCGGTGAGGAGATGACCGCCACGGCCGCGCACGCGGCATACCCGGTCACGGCCACGACGCCGGCAGCAGCCGACGCGCGCGCGGCGGTGGCCCCCAGCAGGAGCGCGCAGGCCAGCGGCACCACGACGAGCAGCGTGGTCGCGATGGCCAGGCCGGTCGGGGCGAGGTAGCTGAACAGCGGCACGGCGAGCGTCGCGAGCGCCGAGCCGGCCAGCATCACGACGACGGCCGGACGGTGGAGGACGACCCGCCAGCCGGCCCACTGCCACAGAGCCAACGCCACCGTGGCTGCCGTGAGGGCCGCCACGATCGGGATGCGGTATCGCACCACGCTCCACTGCAGCGCGGTGAAGAAGACCAGCCAGGCCAGCGGGAAGGCGACCGATGCCACCAGGGACCGGGTGGCGGGTCCGGTGGCAGCACGCATGGCTAGACCCTACGGGGCCGTGCCGAGTTGGCCGCCACAGGTCAGTGCGTCACTCCTTGGCGCCGGAGTAGAGCGCCTCGACCTCGTCGTGGAAGTCCTTCATGACGATGTTCCGCTTGAGCTTGAGGCTGGGCGTGAGGTAGCCGTTCTCCTCCGTGAAGTCGCCCGGGAGCACCGCGAACTTGCGGATCGACTCGGCCTTGGACACCGACTTGTTGGCGTCGTCGACAGCCTTCTGGAGCTCGGCCAGGACGGTCTCGTTGGTGCGCGCCTGCTCGAACGTGACGCCGTCGATGCCGTTGTTCTTGGCCCAGCCCGGGTACATCTCCTCGTCGAGGGTCAGCAGGGCGCCGATGAAGGGCTTCTGGTCGCCGACGACGATGCACTGGGAGATCAGCGGGTGCGCGCGGAGCCGGTCCTCGAGCGCAGCGGGGGCGACGTTCTTGCCTCCGGCGGTGACGAGCAGCTCCTTCTTGCGGCCGGTGATCTTGAGGTAGCCGTCCTCGTCGAGCTCGCCGAGGTCGCCGGTGTGGAACCAGCCGTCGAGCACGGCACCCGAGGTGGCCTCCGCGTTGTTGTGGTACGCCGCGAAGACGTTGTTGCCCTGGATGAGGATCTCGCCGTCGTCGGCGATCCGGATGCCGACGCCGGGCAGCGGGGCGCCCACGGTGCCGATCTTGACGCGGTCAGGGACGTTGACCGTCGCCGGGGCGGTCGTCTCGGTCAGGCCGTAGCCCTCCAGCACGGTGACACCGATCCCCCGGAAGAAGTGACCCAGGCGGGTGCCCAGGGGAGCGCCACCGGACACCGCGTACATGACCTGGCCACCCATGGCCGCCCGCAGCTTGGAGTAGACCAGCTTGTCGAAGACGCCGTGGCGCACCTTGAGGCCCAGGCCCGCGCCACCGGTGTCCTGCGCGGAGGACCAGGCGATGGCCGTGTCGGCGGCGGTGGCGAAGATCTTGCCCTTGCCCTCGGCGGTCGCCTTGGCCTCGGCCGAGTTGTAGATCTTCTCGAAGACGCGGGGCACCGAGAGGATGAACGTCGGCTTGAACTCGGCGAAGTCGGCGAGGAGGTTCTTGATGTCGGCACTGTGGCCCATCTTGGCCTCGCCCGTCACGCAGAGGACCTGGATGAACCGGGCGAAGACGTGGGCCAGCGGCAGGAAGAGCAGCGTCGAGGCGCCGTCGGCCTTGACGACCGACGTGAGCTTGGTGATGGCGTTCTCGGAGAGCGCCAGGAAGTTGTCGTGGGTGAGCTGCACGCCCTTGGGGCGGCCGGTCGTGCCCGACGTGTAGATGATCGTGGCGATGCTCGAGCGGTCGAGCGAGCCCTTGGCGGCCTCGAGGTCGGCGTCGCTCACGCCCGCCCCGGCGCTCTTCAGCTCGGCGATGGCCCCTGCATCGACCTGCCAGGCGTGCTCGAGCCCGGGCAGCTGGTCGCGCACCTCGGCGAGCGTCGCCTCGTGGGCCGGCGTCTCGATGAGGATGCCCTTGGCGCCGGAGTCGGTGAGGATCCACGCCACCTGCTCCGCGGAGGAGGTCTCGTAGATCGGGACGGTCACGGCACCAGCCGTCCAGATCGCGAAGTCGGCCAGGGTCCACTCGTAACGCGTCTTGCACATGATCGCCACGCGGTCGCCGGGGGCGATGCCCGAGGCGATCAGGCCCTTCGCCACGGCCCGCACGTCGTCGTCGAACTCGGCCGCGGTCACGTCGACCCAGCGGGTGCCCTCCTTGCGGGAGAACGCCACGCGCGTGGGGTCCGACGCGGCGTTGCGTCCAGGGAGGTCGGCCAAGCTTCCCTCGGTCGTCGGCGGCACGAGTGGGGGTGCGACGTGTTCCTGCACGGAGTCTCCTTTGACGACGGCATCGGTGCCTCGGTGGTCCACAGCCTACCCGCGGGTAAGGGCGCGGTGGGAGTGCGTCGCGTGCAGGCTCCGTCACACGGCGACAGGAGGTGCGGAACACTGGTCGGGTGCGCGACCAGCGGATCGACATCGTCGACGAGACCTTCATCCGGGTGTCGCCCGAGGTCGTCCGCGAGGCCCTCGACGACGGCTCGTGGGTCGCCCAGGTCTGGCCCCACCTGGCCCCGACCGTGACGCGCGACCGCGGGGTCAAGGGGGTGCGCTGGGCCGTGACCGGACAGGTCGTGGGCGAGATGGAGGTCTGGCTCGAGCCGTTCCGGGACGGTGTCGTCGTGCATCACTACGTGCGCGGCCACCGCGGGCCGCGCGCGCCCCGCGACGTGGCCACGCGGCATACCCTGCGGTGGAAGCGGGCAGTGCACGGGCTCAAGGACCGCCTCGAAGGTGGTGCGTCGGCGGGCGGCCCGGCGTTGTAGCCTTCGGCGCATGGCCGACCGCACCGAATCAAGCATCGACATCGACGCAAAGCCGGGTGAAGTCCTCGACGTCATCGCCGACTTCGAGAGCTACCCGGAGTGGGCCACCGAGGTCAAGGCCGTCAGCATCCTCACCGAGGAGGGCGACGGCTGGGCGGACCAGGTGCAGTTCACCCTCGACGCGGGCGCGATCAAGGACACCTACACCCTCGACTACGAGTGGGACGTCACCCGCAACGGCACGGGCGTCGTCTCGTGGAGCCTGGTCGAGGCCACCGTGCTCAAGGCCATGAACGGCTCCTACACGCTGGCCGCCAAGGGCAAGGACGCCACCACCGTCACCTACCGGCTCGCCGTCGACGTCAAGATCCCCATGCTCGGGATGCTCAAGCGCAAGGCCGAGAAGGTCATCATCGACACCGCGCTCAAGTCGCTGAAGAAGCGGGTGGAGGGTTGAGGCGGCTCGCCGCGGAGCGTTGATGACCATGGGCTGCACAGCCATGGGACGCAGGTAGTCGTGCGCGTCATCCTCTTCACCGGCAAAGGTGGGGTCGGCAAGACCACCACCGCAGCCGCGACCGCCGTCCACGCTGCTCGCGCCGGGGTCAAGACCCTCGTGATGTCGACCGACGCCGCCCACTCGCTGGGCGACGCACTGGGGGTCAGCCTCGGGGGGCCGAGCAGCGGCTCACCCGTGGACGTCGAGCCCGGCCTGTCCGCGCTCCAGGTCAGCCCGCCGCACCTGCTGGGTGAGTCGTGGCGGGTGGTGCAGGACTACCTGCTCGCCGTCCTCGACACCGTGGGGGTCGACCCCGTCGTCGCCGAGGAGCTGACCCGCCTGCCGGGGGCCGAGGAGATCGCCGCGCTCCTCGAGCTGCGCTCGCAGGTCGAGTCGGGACCCTGGGACCTCGTCGTCGTCGACTGTGCCCCGACCGCCGAGACGTTGCGGCTGCTCGCGCTGCCCGAAGCCCTCGCCTGGCACCTCGAACGGCTGCTGCCCGCGCAGCGGGGGCTGATCCGCACCCTGCGTCCTGCGGCGGCTGCGGCGGCGGGGGTGCCACTGCCCGACCCAGCGGTGGTCGAGGCGGTGACGGGGTGGCACCGACAGATGCGCGAGGTCCACCGCATCCTCACCGGCGACCAGACCTCCGTGCGGCTGGTGCTGACGCCGGAGCGCGTCGTCATCGCCGAGTCCCGGCGCACCTGGACCTCCCTGTCGCTCTACGGTTTCGTGGTCGACGCGGTGGTCGTCAACCGGGTCTTCCCCGATGCCGCCTCCGACGCCGGCCAGCAACCCGACGCGTGGCGCGCCTCGTGGAACGCGGCGCAGCTGGAGGGGCTGGTCGAGGTCCGCGAGTCCTTCGCGGGCCTGCCCGTGGTCGTGACCCCCTACCTGCCGGCCGAGCCGATCGGCGCGGACGCACTGGCCGACCTCGCCGAGGCCCAGGAGGGCGGGGCCGACGTCCTCGCCACCGTCACCCACCGCGGGCTGGCGGTCGAGCGGACCGAGGAAGGCTTCCTGCTCGTCCTGCCCCTGCCGCTGGCGCACGCCGCCGACCTGGGCCTGCAGCGTCGCGACGACGAGCTCGTCGTGACGGTGGGTGAGCACCGCCGGGTGCTCACCTTGCCGTCGGCTCTGCAACGATGCGTGGTCGAGGGTGCCTCCGTGCGCGACGGACTGCTGCGGGTGCGCTTCGTCCCCGACGAGGAGGTCTGGCCGCGTGGCTGACGACGAACGCCCTGCCGTGGGCACCGTGGCGGAAGAGGCTGCCCGCCTCCTGGACGCGCTGGGTGGGTGGGCGTCCAGCGCCCAGACCGGGTATGCCGCGCGGTCGGCGCACCCGGCCGCCGCGCCCGGCGATGCTGCCGACTCGACCACCCCGCGGTGCGAGTCGTGCGGGGCGGAGAACGGCGTCGGGCAGGCGGTGACCTGCCAGCTCTGCCCGGTGTGCCAGGGCATCGGGCTGTTGCGCTCGGTGCGACCCGAGACCGTCGACCGGTTGGCCGACCTGGCCGGCGCGCTCGCCGCGACCCTGAGGGACATCGCCGGCCAGCGACGAGCAGACTCCGGGTCCTCGGCTGCCCGCTCGCAGCCGCCCTCGGCACGGGTCCAGGACATCGTGGTCGAGGACGAGGACGAGGACGAGGACGACGACGACGCCCCGGGGAGCGCGACCTCATGAGCGGCGGCCTGTCGGTCGGGATCGACATCGGTGGCACCAAGGTGGCCGGGGGAGTGGTCGACCCTGACGGCGTCGTGGTGGCGCGGGCCCGCCGCGACACCCCGCACCGGTCCACCAGCCCCAGTGTCGTCGAGGACACCATCGTCGAGGTGGTCGCCGAGCTGATCGACGGTGCCGGTGACGACGTCGTGGCGGTGGGCATCGGCGCGGCCGGGTTCGTCGCCGCCGACCGCGCGACCGTGGTCTTCGCGCCCCACCTGTCGTGGCGGGACGAGCCGCTCGAGGCCAACCTGCAGCGTCGGGTGCCGGTGCCGATCTCGGTCGACAACGACGCGAACGCCGCGGCGTGGGCCGAGTGGAGGTTCGGTGCAGCGCAAGGAGACTCGCACGTCGTGATGGTCAACCTCGGCACCGGCATCGGGGGCGCGATGATCCTGGACGGTCAGATCATGCGCGGCCGGTTCGGGATCGCAGGGGAGTTCGGCCACATGCAGGTGGTCCCCGGGGGCCAGCGCTGCGAGTGCGGCAACAAGGGCTGCTGGGAGCAGTACGCCTCCGGCAACGCCCTGGTCCGTGAGGCGCGCTCGATGATGACTGCCGGCAGCCCGATGGCGACCGACCTGCTCAACCTCGTGGGTGGTGACCCGTCGACGCTCACCGGTCCGATGATCACCGAGGCCGCGCGCGACGGAGACGCCACCGCGACCGAGCTGCTCGGCGAGATCGGCCAGTGGCTGGGCATCGGCATCGCCAACCTGGCCGCGGCGTTCGACCCCGGGGTCTTCGTCATCGGCGGAGGGGTCAGCGCCGCGGGCGACCTGCTCCTCGAACCGGCGCGCACCACCTTCCGACGCCACCTGACGGGCCGCGGCTACCGGCCCGAGGCGCGGATCGTCGCCGCCGCTCTGGGCAACGAGGCAGGGCTGATCGGCGCGGCTGACCTGGCTCGCCGCGACGCGCTGGAACGGTCAGCGGCCGAGGGCGCGTGAGCACGATGCGGGTGGCGTCCTACAACCTCAAGGACTTCACCCTCGACCGGCATGCCGCAGCGCGCGTCATCCGCACCATCGATCCCGACGTGCTGTGCCTCCAGGAGGTGCCGCGGCGGCTGCTGTCCACGTGGCGGGTGTCCGACTTCGCGGCCGAGTGCGGCATGTTCTGGTCCGGCCGCCACCGTGGCAGCGGCGGGACGACGATCTTCTCCTCCTTGCGGGTGCAGGTGAGCGAGTCGCGCCACTACCGCCTGCGCGTGGCGGCGCTGCAGCGCACCCGCGGGTATGCCGTGATCCGGGTCGGCCCCGCCGGTCACCAGCCGCTGGTGGTGTCGTCCGTGCACCTCAGCCTCGACGCCGACGAACGCGAGCGGCACGCAGGGCAGATCCTCCAGACGGTCGCGGGTGGCGGACCGGTGCTGCTGGCCGGTGACCTCAACGAGGGCGAGACGGGCAAGGCCTGGCGGCTGTTCGCGTCGCCGCTGCGCCTCATCTCGCCCACCGTGCCGACCTACCCGGCCAGGGCCCCGCGCACGGTGCTCGACTTCATCTTCGCCTCACCCGACCTCAGGGTGCTTCCGCACCGGGAGGTCGCCCTCGACGCGGCCGACGTCGTGGCCGCCAGCGACCACCGGCCGACCTGGGTCGACGTCGACCTCGACCCGCAGGTGGTGCCGACCGCCGAGACCGAGACGGGTCCTGCCGTGCAGGAGTCCACGGTCGAGCAGGCCGAAGAGGTCGCGGCCGACACGGCGCCGCCCGATTGACCCGCGCGGCGTCGGGACCCCTGCGATGCCGTCTCCGACGACTCGACCCTCAGAGGCTGGGGTCAGGGCGGATTGCCTCCGAGGGAGGGTGGCCGGGCTCTGCACCGCGAGGCCCGTACGTCCCCGGGCCAGCGCCTGGGGGCGGGGAGGACGGCCACCCGGGTGGGTTCGCCTGCTGCTGCGGCGGCGTCGCTGGCTGAGGGGTTGGCCGTGGCGTGGCGTTCAGGGCCGACAGCAGACCCGGGAACAGGCCGCCCGCGTTCACGAACGGCTGCAGCACTGCGGGAGGCGGGGTGTCGGCCTCTCCGATCACCCACGGAGTCAGGTAGCTCAGCCGGGGTCCGTTGACGACGCGCACCGAGGGTGCGAACCCGGCCACGGCCTTGGCCAGGGACGACCGCTCGAGTCGCCCGGCAGCGCCGATCTGCCGGTAGGGCATGGCCTCCCACTGCGCCACCGAGGTCATCACCTGGTCGCCACGCTTCGGCAGCGACTGCGCGATCCGGGTCAGCAACGCCCGCTCCTCGGGCGGGAGGAGGTCGGGGGTCCGGAGCCGCACCCCGAGGGCACGGTGTCGGTTGACCCGCGTGTCCCTCACGCGGCGCTCGACGGCGGTGAAGAAGACGAGCTCCTCGACGTTGCTCCACGGGATCGCCTGGCCGGCCCGACGGTCGGTGCCGGCCAGCCACACACCACCCGCGCCCACCGAGACGGCCGGTGCCGAGGCCTGTTGGTACCGGATCCACCCGACGTAGCCGGGGACGACGGCGAACAGCCCCATGATGAAGAAGCCGGGGATGGACAGGTGGGCCAGCGCCCACACCGCTCCGGCGGCAGCGAGCAGCGACACCACCATGAGGAAGAGGATGTCGACGACCGGGCCCGTGACACCGGTGACCGGTCCTCCCTGCGTGACCGACTCCGGGGGCACGAGGTCGCGGGCGCGCATCCAGGTCACCTGGGTCTTGACCGGCTTGATCTCCATGCGGCAGAAGGTAGCGCCGGCACCGACCGGTGGGGGCCGGAACCGTGACCATTCGGTACGAACGGCTCAGGCCGGACGGGATGGGAGCGGCCCCCAAGGGAACGGAGGGGGCGCCGGACCCGCGTGGATCAGACCCGGGCGCCGTTGTCGGGGTCGTCCTCGTCGCGGGTCTGCGGCTGCCGCATCACCAGGAGCACGAAGCCCATCACGGTCAGGCCGAGCGCGAAGAAGGTCCACCACGTGCTGGCGCCGGTGTGGAAGAGGACGAGCCAGAGGAGCAGCAGCGGGCCGGCCACGAGGCCGACGATGATCCCCCAGAACTGCAGGTCCTCCTGGGGCGGCAGGGGAGCGGTGGGACCGGGCTCGAAGTGGTCCTCGTCGAGGTCCGCGTGGTCGCGCAGCTCCACCGGGTCAGGGCTCTCCTCGCCGGGTTCGACCTCGGGGATCTCTGCCCCGCGCCACACGACGAAGGGGCGGGTCGGTGGCGGGTTGGTGTTCGACCGCAGCGGCGGGTTGACGCCCGGGGGGCGCCCGACGGAGGTCTCCCCGGACCCCGCCGGGTCGGAGCCGGTGGGGTCGGTCGTCCCGCCCGGAGCGGCCTGGCCGTCCGGGCGGTCGGGGAGCGACTCGACCTCGTCCCAGCGCGCGATGATGTCCGCGAACTCGGCGTCGACGTCGCGGTCGCTCATGCTTGCCCCTTGGTCTGGATCGGACGACTGGCCGGCCGGCGTGGACCGACGCTGGTCAGGTCAGCCGTTCGATGAACTGCACCGACGAGTCAAAGATACGTGGCGCGTCGTGGTCGAGGGTAGCCACGCTGACACTCTCGTGGAGAAGGCGGCGTCGCGACGGCATACCGGGAAGCACGGACAGCACGGCTCCCGAGGTTGCCGCGCACTGCAGGGCCCGGACCGCGGGATCCGGCGATGCGCGCGTTCTCGCACGGTGCCGCGTGGACGCCCTCGGTACCGTAGAGTTCACGGCGTCACTTCGGAGGTGTGCTGGTGTTCTACTGGGTGCTCAAGACGGTCGTTCTTGGCCCGATCCTCAAGTTGCTCTTTCGCCCGTGGGTCGAGGGCGAGGAGAACATTCCCGACGACGGCCCGGCCATCTTCGCGAGCAACCACCTCTCGTTCTCCGACTCGATCTTCCTGCCCTTGGTCGTCCCCCGCCGGATGACCTTCCTGGCCAAGTCCGACTACTTCACCGGCCGGGGTCTCAAGGGTCGCGCCACGGCGGCGTTCTTCCGGGGCGTCGGGCAGCTGCCCGTCGACCGCTCGGGTGGCCGCGCCGGCGAGGCCGCCCTGCGCTCCGGCCTGAAGGTGCTGCGTCGCGGTGAGTTGCTCGGCATCTACCCCGAGGGCACCCGCAGCCCTGATGGTCGTCTCTACCGTGGCCGCACCGGGGTCGCGCGGATGGCGCTCGAGGGCGGGGTGAAGGTGCTCCCGGTGGCCATGATCGGCACCGACAAGGCCCAGCCGACCGGCACCAAGATCCCCAAGCTCATCCGCATCGGCGTCAAGATCGGCAAGCCGCTCGACTTCTCGCGCTACGAGGGCATGGAGGACGACCGTTTCGTCCTGCGGTCGATCACCGACGAGATCATGTACGAGCTGATGTTGCTGTCCGACCAGGAGTACGTCGACATGTACGCCACGTCGATGAAGGACCGCATCGTCGCCGCCGCCAAGACCAAGGCTCGCGAGCTCCAGGAGGCCGCCCTGCCGGGCACCGCCGCCAAGGAGCTCGAGGAGGCGCTCGACGCGCAGGACGACGAGTCGTCCCGCAAGATCCGTCCGAGCGTCGACGACGCCGTGGGTGACATCGACGAGCTGACCCAGCGCGACGACGTGCGGGCCGAGGCCGGCGCTGACCCGCGCACGGCGGACGACGTCGCTGCCTCTGACGAGGTGCCCCCCGGCGCCCGCGCGGCGAGCTGAGGGTCCCTTCGCCGTGCCGCGGCACCTGAACCTGTCCGCGCGCCGCGACGGCGCCGCGCCGGGCGCGCAGCCGGAGGTGGTGTCGGCATTCTGGAAGGGCATCGACGTCTTCCGACCGCTGGCGCTGGCCTATGCCGCGTACTCGCTGTGGGACCGCCCGCACGACCTCGTACGGCCAGCCCTGGCGTGGGTGGTCCTGGCCGTGCTGGGCGTCTGGACCGTCTTCCTCGTCTTCTACCGCAGCCGTCGGCTGTGGCTGGTCGTCGTCGAGCTCCTGCTGGCGGCCGGTGCGATCCTCGCCACGAGGTTGGTCGACACGGCCGCGGCGATCGAGGCAGGCAGCCGCACCCTGCCGACGTTCTGGCCGGCCGCGGGCGTGGTCTCGGCCGCTGTGCTGCTCGGCCGCAAGGGCGGCATCCCGGCCGCTGTCTTCATCGGGATCGTGGATGTCGTCGAGGTGGGGAAGGCGACACCCAACACCATCAACAACATCGTCCTGCTGCTCCTGATCGGGGCCCTGATCGGCTACGCCTGCGACCTGGCCCGCGAGGGTCACGCCAAGCTGCGTGAGGCGTTGGCCCTCGAGGCCCGCGTCCGGGAGCGCGAGCGGCTGGCCCGCACGGTGCACGACGGTGTGCTGCAGACCCTGGCCTTCATCAACCGCCGCGGCGCCCAGCTCGGCGGCGAGTCAGCACAGCTCGGTGGCATGGCCGCCGACCAGGAACGCCTGCTGCGGGCTCTCGTCAGCGGGACGTCCCCCGCCGACACCGAGGCGAGCGTGTCGGGGGACGTCGACCTGCGCCAGCTGCTCGGACGCTACGCCGGTGGACAGGTGCACCTAGTCGCCCCGGCTGACCCGGTCCTCGTGCCGCCGCGCGTCGCAGGGGAGCTGGTCGCCGCCGTGGGCGCCGCCCTCGACAACGTCCGCGTGCACGCGGGCGAGCAGGCCCAGGCCTGGGTGCTCGTGGAGGACGACGGTGACGCGGTGGGCCTCACGGTGCGCGACAACGGCGTCGGTATGCCGGCGGGTCGCCTCGACGAGGCCGCCGCAGCCGGGAGGATGGGCGCGTCGTCGAGCATCCGGGGCCGGCTCGCCGACCTGGGTGGGACGGCCGAGTACGCAGGACGTGAAGGGGCCGGGGTGACCGTGCGGATGCGGGCCCCCAAGGACGGCGGACGGGACGACGGAGGAGCACGATGAGCGAGCAGGAGCTGCCCGGCGGTGACCCGGGGACGCAGACCTCGCGGGAGCCCAGCGTGGTCGTCGCCGACGACCACCCGTTGTGGCGCGACGCCGTGGCACGAGACCTCGCAGAGGCGGGGATGTCGGTGCTGGCCACGGCCGACGACGGACCCTCGGCCGTCAACCGCACCAAGGCGACCAGGCCCGACGTGTTGGTGCTCGACCTCAACCTGCCCGGCCTGCGCGGCCACGAGGTGTGCGCCGCGCTGGGGTCGCTCCAGACCCGGGTGCTGGTGCTGTCGGCCTCGGGCGAGCAGCAGGACGTCCTCGAGGCGGTCAAGGCCGGCGCGACCGGCTACCTCGTGAAGTCTGCCTCCCGCGAGCAGATCGTCGAGGCGGTCCGCGCCACGGCTCGGGGCGAGGCCGTGTTCACGCCCGGACTGGCTGGTCTGGTGCTGGGGGAGTTCCGCAAGCTGTCGACGCAGCCCCAGACCGACCCGTCACGCCCGATCCCCGAGCTGACGGAGCGGGAGACCGAGGTGCTCAAGCTGGTCGCCACGGGCATGTCCTACAAGGAGATCGCGTCCGACCTGTTCATCTCGCACCGCACCGTGCAGAACCACGTGCAGAACACCCTGGGCAAGCTCCAGCTGCACAACCGGATCGAGCTCGTGCGGTTCGCCATCGCCAAGGGGCTCGACACCCCCGAGGCCTGAGGGCGGTCAGGTCCCGACGTCGTCCGGTGCGCCGGAGGCGACGACCTGGGCTCGCGGTGACCGCGATCCGGGCCACCCGCCCACCGACTGGGACGCGCACCTATCCTTGACCGGTGAGCACCACGCAGCACCACGACGCCCTCGCCAGCCTCGCGGCCGGCGCTGCCCTCCCGGCCGCCCAGCAGCCGGAGTGGCCCGACGCCGCACGACTCTCCACCGCTGTCGCCGAGCTGGCGTCCTACCCGCCGCTGGTGTTCGCGGGGGAGTGCGACGTCCTCAAGTCGCGGATGGCCGCCGCTGCTCGTGGCGAGGCGTTCGTGCTCCAGGGCGGCGACTGCGCCGAGACCTTCGCCTCGGCGACCGCCGACAACATCCGCGACCGCGTCAAGACGATCCTCCAGATGGCCGCGGTCCTCACCTACGGCGCATCCGTCCCGGTGGTCAAGGTCGGCCGGATGGCCGGGCAGTACGCCAAGCCGCGCAGCAGCGGAGCCGAGACGCGCGAGGGGGTCACCCTCCCGGCATACCGCGGCGACATGGTCAACGACTTCGAGTTCACCCTGGAGTCGCGCACGCCCGACCCGCAGCGGCTGGTCAAGGCCTACCACGCGAGCACGGCCACCCTGAACCTCGTGCGCGCCTTCACCCAGGGCGGTTTCGCCGACCTGCGCCACGTGCACGACTGGAACCGGGGCTTCGTCGCCAACGCCGCGAACAGCCGCTACGAGCGGCTGGCCAAGGACATCGACAAGGCGATGAAGTTCATGCAGGCCTGTGGCGCCGACTTCGACGCCATGCGCACCACCGAGTTCTTCTCCGCCCACGAGGCGCTCCTGCTCGACTACGAGCGCCCACTGACCCGCGTCGACAGCCGCACCGGTGAGCTCTACGACACCAGCGGCCACTTCATCTGGGTGGGGGAGCGCACGCGAGACATCGACGGCGCCCACGTCGACTTCGTCTCCAAGGTGCTCAACCCGATCGGCATCAAGCTGTCGGCCAAGGCCGAGGTCGACGACATCCTGCGCCTCATCGACAAGGTCGACCCCGACCGCGAACCGGGCCGCCTCACCTTCATCACCCGGATGGGTGCGAAGACGGTGCGCGACGCCCTGCCCACCCTGGTCGACAAGATCACCGGCAGCGGCGCGCAGGTCACCTGGATCTGCGACCCCATGCACGGCAACACCTTCGAGTCCGCCAGTGGCTACAAGACCCGTGACTTCGACGACGTCGTGGAGGAGGTGCGCGGCTTCTTCGAGGTGCACCAGGGC
This sequence comes from Pedococcus sp. P2_A3, assembly GCF_056405035.1. Classification (NCBI taxonomy): domain Bacteria; kingdom Bacillati; phylum Actinomycetota; class Actinomycetes; order Micrococcales; family Intrasporangiaceae; genus Pedococcus; species Pedococcus sp. P2_A3. Next base: position 39,742 of record NZ_JBFUCW010000012.1, read on the forward strand.
CTCGGCACTGTCCCCGGTGGCATCCACGTCGAGCTCACCGGCAACGACGTGACCGAGTGCCTCGGCGGCGCCGAGAAGATCCTCGACGCCGACCTCACCAAGCGCTACGAGACGGTCTGCGACCCGCGCCTGAACCACCAGCAGAGCCTCGAGCTCGCGTTCCTGGTCGCCGAGATGCTGGCCAAGGACTGACCGTATGCCGCTCTCCGCACCTCCCGTGCACGTCGACCTGCTCTCCGACACCCTCACCCAGCCCACCGCGGCAATGCGGCGCGCCATGGCCGACGCCCCGGTCGGCGACGACGTCTTCGGCGAGGATCCGACCGTGCGGCGCCTCGAGGAGCGGGTCGCCGAGCTGCTCGGGCACGAGGACGCCCTCTTCGCGCCCACCGGGTCGATGGCCAACCAGCTCTGCCTGCGGCTCCACGTCGGTCACGGCGAGGAGCTGGTCGCCGACTCCCTCGCGCACGTGCTGCGGGCCGAGATGGGCGCTGCCGCAGTGCTTTCCGGCATTTCCTCGCGGTCCTGGGTGGCCGAGCACGGGCTGCTCGACGCCGCCCAGCCGCTGGCCCTGATGATCCCCGATGGCGGCACCTACCAGGTCAACACCCGCCTGGTCGTCGTCGAGAACACCCACAACTTCGGTGGTGGCACGGTCCAGCCGCTCGACCAGATCGAGGCCCTGCGTGCGGGCACTCGTGACCGGGGCGTCGCCATGCACCTCGACGGGGCCCGGCTCTGGAACGCGCACGTCGCCACCGGCGTCCCCCTCGAGACCTACGGTCGCCTGTTCGACACCGTGAGCGTCTGCCTGTCGAAGGGCCTCGGCGCCCCGGTCGGCTCGGTCCTCGCGGGGTCGCGCGACCTGATGGCGCAGGCCCGGATCTGGCGCAAGCGCTTCGGTGGCGGGATGCGCCAGGTCGGCATCCTCGCAGCGGCAGGGCTGCACGCCCTCGACCACCACGTCGAGCGGCTCGCCGACGACCATGCCCGCGCTCGTCGGTTCGCGGAGGCCGCGGCGTCCGCCGTGCCGGGGTCGATCGACCCCCAGCGGGTGCAGACCAACATCGTCGTCCTCGACGTGGCAGGAGCGGGGTGGACGCCCTCGGCGTTCGTCGAGGAGGCGGGTCGACGCGGCATACGCCTCTATCCGGTGAGCACGACGGCGGTGCGCCTGGTCTGGCACCTCGACGTCGACGACGCGGGCACTGACCGTGCCATCGCCGAGCTGGTGCCGTTGCTCGAGGGTGGCCCCTCGGGATCGAGCCCTCAGACGTCGTGATGCAGCAGCTCGGCGGGCCGGTCCTCGGCCGCCGTCGCCCCCGGCGCACGTGACCGCCGTCCGCGCAGCTCGACCACGTACATCGCGGCCAGCACCATGGCCCCACCCAGCACCATCCGGCCGGTGAGCGACTCGCCGCCGAACAGCACCGCGAAGAACGCGGCGAAGACCGGCTCCATGGTCATCACGATGGCCGCGCGGGTCGCGGGCAGGTGGCACTGCGCCCACGTCTGGGCCCACAGGGCCACCGCACCCGCCACCAGGGCCATGTAGAGCAGGGACGTCCACTGGCCGCCCGTCGCCGGAAGGGTGATCCCGCCGGGCAGGGCGGCCACCAGGGTGACGGCCGCGATGACGAAGGCCTGCACCGTGGCCAGTCCCGTGGCCGACTCGGCGGTCGAGTAGCGACCCAGCCCGACGATGTGCAGTGCGTAGAGGGCGGCCGAGGCGAGGGTGACGGTCTCGCCGTAGCCGACGGTGAGGCCGCGCAGGGACAGCACCGCGAGCCCCGCCGTCGCGAGGAGCACCGCGACCCACGTGGTCCGGTTGACCCGGTCGCGCAGCAGCAGGGCGCCGAAGACCGGCGTCAGGACGACGTAGGTGCCCGTCACGAAGCCCGACACCGACGCCGGGGTGTGCTCGAGCCCGATCGTCTGGAGCAGCTGGGCGAGGCCGTACAGGACGCCCAAGCCCACCCCGATGACGACCTCCCGGCGCGTCAGCGCGAGGGTCTGGCGCCGGAAGACCACGGCCATGACGACCGCAGCGATCGCGAACCGCACCGTCAGGAAGTCGGCCGACGGGACGTGGGTGACGAGGTCGTGGATGAGGAAGAAGGTCGATCCCCAGACCGCGGTGACCGAGACGAGCAGCAGGGTCGCGAGGCGCGACGGGGACGTCCTCAGATGATCACCATGGTGACGAGCGAGCCCTTGGGTGCCTCGGTGTTGGCGGCCGGGTTGGTGTGGTGGACGGTGCCGAAGATGCCCCCGAGGGCGTTCTGTCGGGCCACGTCGAAGCCGGCGGCCCGCAGGATCTGCTCGGCCTCGTCGGCCTGCTTGCCGGTGACGTCAGGCACCTTCACCAGGACCGGGCCCTTGGAGACCACCAGCTTGACCGGGTCACCCTTGAACAGCGTGCCGCCGGCCGGCGTCTGCGAGATGACGTTGCCCTTGGGCACGGTGTCGCTGTTGGCCTGCTCGGTCGCGTCGACCTCGAGCCCGGCCTTCGACAGCGCGTCGACCGCCTCGCTGGCGGGCTTGTTGGTGAAGTCGGTGACCTGGATGGGCTGGCGACCCTTGGACACGACGAGGTTAACCTTGGTGCCGCGCTTGAGCTGGGTGCCGACCTTGGGGTCGACGCTGACGACGAGACCCGCCGCGACCTTGTCGTCGAAGGCCTCCCTGGCGGTCCCGACGGTGAGCTTCTCCGCGGTGATCTGGTCACGCGCCTCGGCGGCGGACTTGCCGACCACGTTCGGCACGGCATACCGCTCCGGGCCCTTGGACACGGTGACCTTGACGTCGGTGCCCCGGCGCACCTCCTGGCCCGCGCCGGGGTCGGTGGACATGACGATGCCCTTGGGCACCGACTCGTCGAAGCTCTCCACCTCCTCGGCACCGAGGTGGGCGCGCTCCAACGCCGTCTGGGCCTGCGCGAAGGTCAGCTTGGTGGTCTGGGGCACCACGGTGGGGGAGCCCGGTCCGGCCAGGAACCACCAGGCGGCCACGCCGGCGACGACGGCGACAGCGAGCGCAGCCCAGATCCAGCGCCAGGGTCCGCGTCGCTCGTCTTCGTCGTCATAGGTGTCGACGACCCGGCCGTGCAGCACGGGGGGAGTGGTCGGGGTGCGGTCGATCGGCAGCGCCACCGGCGGCAACGGGCGAGACGCCTGCCCGGTGTGGCGCGGCTCGTGCTCGCTCGACACCGGGAGGGCGCTGGTGCGCTCGACCGCCACGGTGCTCGCGCCACCACCCACGGCGGCGGGGCCCTCGGGCCGACGGTCGAGCTCGGTCGGAGTCAGCATCGCGCGGGACTTGCGCACCTCGGCGAGGAAGTCCTCGGCGTCGCGGGGCCGCTGGTCGGGGTCGCGCGAGGTGGCCAGGGCCACGAGCGCGTCGAGCTCGCTCGGCACCGAGCTCACCCGCGACGACGGCGCGGGGATCGACCCGTGCACGTGCTGGTAGGCGATGTGGATCGGGGTGTCACCGGTGAACGCCTTGGTGCCGGTCAGCATCTCGAACAGGATCAGGCCGGCGGCGTAGACGTCGCTGCGGGCATCGGCGATGCCGCGTTCGACCTGTTCGGGGGACAGGTAGGCCACGGTGCCGAGCAGCACGCCGGTCTGGGAGTGGGAGGTCTGGTTGGAGACCGCGCGCGCGAGGCCGAAGTCGGCGACCTTCACGGTGCCGTCGCCCTCGCGCAGGATGATGTTCTCGGGCTTGACGTCGCGGTGGATGATGCCGCCCCGGTGCGCGGCGCCGAGCGCCTGCAGGACCGGACCCATGATGTCGAGGGTCGCCCGGGGGGTGAGTGGACCCTCGGCCTTCATCACCTCGCGCAGGGTCTGACCCGGGACGTACTCCATGGCCAGGAACATGTGGCCGTCGTCCTCGCCCTGGTCGAAGACCGACACGACGTTGGGGTGGGAGAGCCGGGCCGCCGAGCGCGCCTCCCGCTTGAACCGGCTGACGAACGCGTCGTCCTGGGCGAGGTCGTGGCGCAGGATCTTGAGGGCCACGTCACGGTCGAGGCGGGTGTCGAGGGCCAGGTAGACGGACGCCATTCCGCCGTCGGCGATGTGCGACAGGACGCGGTAACGCCCGTCGAGCACACGACCGAGCAAGGACTCGGTGACACCGGAAGACACCCGCAAAGTGTAGGAGGTCTGGCTGGTCATCTCGCGCAGGCGGGTCCGTGGGTGGTGTCCGGGCTCACATCGGGCGTCACCAGAGGCGCCTCACATCCGGGCGCGGTGCGCCTTGATGCTGGCCACGTACACCTTGGTGTCGGCGTACATCCCGTGGTGCTGCACGGAGTAGAGCCCTTGGTAGTACCCGGCGATCGCCTGGTCGAGGTTCGCCGCCGACCGGGTGAGGGAACGCAGGATGACGACCCCGGCGGTGATGTTGTCCTGGGTGCGCATCAGGTTGAGCGGGCGCCCGGCCATGTCGGAGGCCCACTGGCCCGAGGAAGGGATCACCTGCATGACGCCGATGGCGTTGGCGACCGAGACCTGCCGCTGGTTCCACCCGGACTCCTGCCACCCGATCGCCAGCGCGAGCTTGGGGTCCACCCCGTGCCGCCGCGCCGTCGCGATGATCATCGCCTTGGTCTGGCTGCGGCTCGGCACCGCCGTCCGGGCCAGCGCGGCGCGGTTGCGGTTGGCCGCGTTGACGGTCGCGCTGGGGTAGGTGCGCCCCGCGAACGTGGTGGAGCTGGAGGTGCTCCTCGCGGCCTTGGCGGGCACCCGCAGCCGCTGACCGGGCTGGATCACCGAGGAGGCCGAGAGGTGGTTGGTCTTCAGCAGCGCCGCCAGCGTGGTGCCGTGCTTGGCGGCGATGTCACTGAGCGTGTCACCGGCCCGGACCCGGTATGCCGCCGTGCTGGCCCGGCGGGCCGCCGCGGGCGAGGTGCCCCGCACCCTGAGCAGCTGGCCGGGGTGGATGACGCTGCGGGCGTTGAGCCGGTTCAGCGAGTAGATCGTCGCGAGCGACGTCTTCGTGCGGGTGGCGATGGCTCCGAGGGTGTCGCCGGAGCGCACCCGGTAGGTCGTCGTGGACACGGCCGCGGCGGCCGGACGGCGGGCGCTCGCGGCGCCGGCGCCGGGGATGCGCAGCCGCTGGCCCACCTGCAGGACCGCGTGGGGGGACAGGTGGTTGGCCTTGAGCAGGGCCGCGAGCGAGACGCCCTTGCGGACCGCGATGTGGCTGAGGGTGTCGCCGGAGCGCACGACGTAGGTGGCCCGCTTGATCGCTGCCGCGCGGGCCGCGCGAGCGGCCCGGGCCTGGGCCGCCTCGACTCGCGCCTGGTGCGCGCTCTTCGGCACCGAGAGGCGCTGGCCGACCGACAGGTGGTTGCCCCCGCCCTTGAGGTGGTTGCGGGCTGCGAGCACGCCGGTGGTCGTGGCGGTGCGGTCGGCGATGGACGCCAGCGTGTCACCGCTGCGCACGATGTAGGTGGTCCATCCGTGCGGGGCGGGCTTGGCCTTCTGGACGACGGCGACCGGCGCCTGCAGGGTGACTGAAGGGAGCGCTGCGGGAGCGATCACTGGAGACATCAGGGCTGCCTTTCGGGCGACGAAGCCACGAGGTGCGGCTACCGGGTGGAGCGTTCGGTGCAGGAGTTGCCAGTGTGACAACTGTGACGATTGTGAAAGGTACACCATTCGGACACGGCTATATCGACTTACATCGATGTAATTTGCCCGCCACGGCGGTTTGCTTTGCGTGGTCCTGCTGGCACTCTTGTCCCGTGACCGATCAGCCCGCGACGTCCACCCCACCTCCCGACAGCACTGAGCCTTCCGACAGCACCGAGCCCTCCAGTAGCACCGAGCCCTCCAGTAGCACCGAGCCTTCCGACAGCACCGAGCCGTCCCTGGAAACCCTCGTCGGCTCCTGGCTGACCGTTCCCGATGTGGCCGAACGGATGGGGATCGCCCTGTCGGCCGTCCGCCGGCTGATCGAGGACCGCGAGCTCCTGAGCGCGCGCATCGGCGAGCGCAGGGTCGTGGCCGTGCCCGAGCAGTTCCTCCACGAGGACGTGTTCCGGCACCTGCGTGGCACCTTCACGGTGCTGGGCGACGGCGGGCTCGACGACGATGAGATCCTGCGCTGGCTGTTCACCCCTGACCCGACCCTGCGGGTCCCCGGCACGCCGGTCGACAACCTGGCCGCCGGGTTCAAGACCGAGGTGCGGCGACGCGCGATGGAGCAGGCCTTCTAGCCCTCGTCCGGCCCAGGAGGTCGGCTGCGCTCAGTTGGCCCGACTGGTCGCGCTGTCGATCAGCTGGTCAAGCACGCCGGTCGCCTCGGGCGACAGGTCGCGGGTCGACTTCAGCGCCATCCGCGCCGACCCTGCCAGTCGGGCGATGTCGGCCTCCACCGCGTCGACGGCGCCGGCCGCCGTGATCGCCTCGCGCAGCTGCTGCACCACCTCGTCGTCGAGGGCGGGGTCGCCCAGCCGTGACTCGATGAGCTCGCGACCGGTGTCGTCCGCGCCGGCCAGGGCATGGGCGACGAGCACCGTGCGCTTGCCCTCCCGCAGGTCGTCGCCGGCCGGCTTGCCGGTGGCGGCCGGGTCGCCGAAGACGCCGAGCAGGTCGTCGCGCAGCTGGAAGGCGTGGCCGAGGTCGAGGCCGTAGCGCGACAGCGCGGCGAGGTCCTCCTCGGAGGCGCCTCCCGCCGTCGCGCCGATCAGGAGCGGGTGCTCGACGGTGTACTTGGCGCTCTTGAATCGGATGACGTGCTCCGCGCGCTCGACCCGCTCGCGCGTCGGCACGCCGTCCCAGGAACGCGCCGACTCGACGACGTCGAGGAACTGCCCACCCATGAGCTGGGTGCGCATGCGGTCGAAGACCGCACGTCCGCGCTCGAGGTGCGCGGGCTCCAGACCCGACGTCGCGTAGAGCTCCTCGGTCCAGTTGAGGCACAGGTTGCCGGCCAGGATCGCGCCGGCCACCCCGAACCGGTCGGCGTCGCCGGCCCAGGCCTCGCGTGCGTGGCGGGCGGCGAGCGAACGGTGCGCGGCCGGCATACCTCGTCGGGTGTCGCTGTCGTCCATGACGTCGTCGTGGATCAACGCGGCCGCCTGGAAGAACTCCATCGCGGTGGCGACGCGGACGAGGGCGTCGGAGTCGGGCCGTCCGGTCGCGCGGTAGCCCCAGTAGAGGAAGGCCGCGCGCAGCCGCTTGCCCCCGGTGAGCAGTCGGGCGACGGCTCCGAGCAGCTCCTGGGCGTCCGGTCCGACCTCGGCGAGCACGGTGGCCTGGTGGGCGAGGACGTCGTCGACGCTGGCCTGCACGCGGTCGCGCAGGGAGGCGGCGTCGAGCGGGTTGGTCACCACGCGATCCCTCCCGGGCGGCTGTCGGTCGGAGGATGTCTCATCCTGTGCTGTCCCCGAGCCTACGGCGTGGTGGCTCGACTAGTCTCACCGCCATGGCTTTGGGGCGGACCGCGCACGATGGCCGACCTGGGCAGGGGCCGAGGTCGATCCCCGGCATGCTCGCGGCCGAGCACCCCTCGATCAGCTTCGAGTTCTTCCCGCCCAAGGACGACGCGGGGGAGGCCGCCCTCTGGGACGCGATCCGGCGGCTCGAGTCGGTGCGGCCCGACTTCGTCTCGGTCACCTACGGCGCGGGAGGGTCCAACCAGGACCGCACCGTGCGGGTCACCGAACGGATCGCCCGCGAGACCACGCTGACGCCGTTGGCCCACCTCACCTGTGTGGGTGCCTCGGTGGCCGCGCTGCGCCAGGTCGTCGGGCTGTATGCCGCGAGCGGCGTCCACAACATCCTCGCCCTGCGGGGTGACCCGCCGGGCGACCCCGGTGGCGAGTGGATCGCGCACCCCGAAGGCCTCGACCACGCGACCGACCTCGTGAAGCTGGTGCGGAGCCTGGGTGACTTCACCATCGGCGTCGCGGCGTTCCCCGACGTGCACCCGGCCTCCCCGAGCTTCGAGCACGACGTCGACGTCATGGTCCGCAAGGCCGACGCAGGAGCGACCTTCGCGATCACCCAGATGGTCTTCGACGCGGACAGCTACCTGCGCCTGCGCGATGCCGTCGCCGCGCGCCGTGACCTGCCGATCACGCCCGGGCTGATGCCCGTGACCAACGTCAAGCAGGTGGCCCGGATGTCCGAGCTGATGGGCACCCCGCTGCCGCAGCAGGTCGTGCAGCGGCTGCACGCGGTGTCCGACGACCCGGCGGCGACCCGCGAGGTGGGGGTGCAGATCGCCACCGAGATCGCCGACCGGATGCTCTCCGAGGGCGCACCGGGACTGCACTTCATCACGATGAACCGCTCCACCGCGACCCTCGAGGTCTACCGCAACCTCGACCTCGGCGCCCGGGCCGCGAGCCGCGGTTAGCGGCAGCTGGCCGGAGGGTCGAGGCTGCCACACCCGAGTTCGTCGGGGCTGGAGTCGTGGGGCCGGGTCGTTGGGCCAAGGTCGTGGCGCCAGGGTCGTGGGGCCCGGGTCGTGAGACCTGAGTACCTGTACGGATGCCCCGGACGGTGCCGCCGCGGGAGGGTGGTCCCCGTCGCAGTCGGGGGAGTGCGGCAGCGGGACACGAACCGTGACGCAGCCATGAGGGGAGACTGCGCCCGGCTCGTGTCCCGCCTCTCGTGTCCCGTCGCTCCTGTCCCGTCGCTCCTGTCCCGTCCCTCAGGTCAATCGGTGGAGGCGGGAGTCGGACGCAAGGGGCGCAGGCTCAGTCGCGGGTGGTGAACGCCCGAGCGAGGGCCGCCGCGCCGGAGAGCACGACGACGGCCAGCCCGTAGATCGTCGCGGTCTGCTCCAGCCCCAGGTGGGGAGCGGCGAACCCGGCGGCAACAGCCGGCAGGCCGAAGGCGAGGTAGCTGACGACGAACACGCTGGAGAACAGCTCGCCGCGTTGCTCCGGACCGACGGTCGGGGTGATCGAGCGCATGATCCCGAGGAACGACGTGCCGAAGCCGGAGCCCGCGATCACGGCGGCGACCAGGAAGCCCACCAGCGACTCGGCGTGCAGCGCCAGCAGCGTCAGGATCGTGCCTAGGGCGAGCATCGTGGTGCCGTAGAGCGTGATCTGGCGTGGGGAGAACCGTCGCCCGAGCGCGGAGCTGAGCGCCCCGACGCCGGTGAGGATCGCGACGACGGCGCCCTGCTGGACGTGGCTCCGCCCGCCGAGCAGCTGGCCGACGATCGGCGCCCCGAGGGAGAGATAGAGGCCACCGGTGGCCCAGCCCGCGAAGAGCGCCGGGGCGCTGCGCCGGAAGGCCGGGCGCGCCGCCACGGGGATGCCGACCTGCGGCCGAAGCGAGCGTCGCCATCCGTCGTGACGCGGGGAGGTCTCGGGCAGCGCCAGCACCGCCAGGGCGATGACCACGTAGAGGGTGGTGAGGGTCGCGAACACCATCGGCAGCGCGTGCGACGTGGCGTCCAGCGCCAGCCCGGCGACGAGGGCTCCCGCGGCCAGGCCGAACAGCGGGGTGACGCTGTTGAGGGTGGCAGCCAGGCCGGGCCGGTGGCGGGGCTCGAGGTCGACGACCGTGGCCGACATGGTCGACATCAGCAGGCCCGCGGCCACACCCTGCACGGCGCGAGAGGCCATCAGGGTGCTCACTCCCTCGGCGTGCCAGAACCCGACCATGCTCGCCGCGAGGACGAGGAAGCCGGTCGCCAGGACGGGGCGACGGCCGACGTGGTCCGACAGCGACCCCGTCACCAGGAGCGTCGCGAGCAACGTCAGGGCGTACACCCCGAAGATGGTGGTCATCGTGCCGGCCGAGAAGCCGAGCTCGGCCTGCAGGACGGGGTAGAACGGCGACGGCGCGCTCGCGCCGACCATCATCGCGACGACCGTCGCGAGCGCCAGGACGAACGCGGGACGGTGCGGCAGCCGCAGGCGGCCTCCGACCTCGCGGGGAGCCGCGCTGGTCGGGCTGGTCGAGCTGGAGGTGCTGAGGGAGCTGGTGGTGCCAGTCGGGCTGGTCGGGCTGGTCGGGCTGAGGGAGCTGGCGGAGCTGGTGGTGCCGGTCGGGATGCTGCTGGTCGCACTCATGACGGGCCTCTCGGACGAAACAACGGTTCGATATTTATCGAACTGTCAGACCGGTCGAGGCATTCCCGATCTCGCCGAATTGGTTCGAGTATTATCGAACCATGCCCGCCAACCAGGTGCTCCCGCACCCCGACATCGCCGACGTGACGCTCACCGACGTGCTCTTCGCGCTGAGCGACCCGGCCCGCCTCCAGATCGTCCGCGACCTCGCGGACGGCCCGCTCGAGATGGCCCAGTGCGGTGCGACCAACCCGGCACTGCCCAAGTCGACCAAGTCCCACCTGATGAAGGTCCTGCGGGAGGCCGGGGTCATCCGCAACGAGCCCCGCGGGCGCGAGCGACTGGTGACGCTGCGTCGCGAGGAGCTCGACGCGGCGTTCCCGGGGCTGCTCGACAGCGTCCTCGGCCAGGTCCGCTGACCGTCCTGCCGCCCCTCCGTGGCGCCGCGGCCGACTGATCCGGCCGCGCGGCATACCTCCGGTCTGGGCGCGCGCTCAGCCCTCGGTCGAGGGGCGCAGCTCGGCGACGAGGGGCACGACGTCGGCGATGGAGTCGACGATGCGGGTGGGCTGGTAGGGGAAGCGGCCGACCTGTTCGGGGCGGGTCGACCCGGTCAGCACGAGGACGGTGCGCAGTCCCGCTTCGAGCCCGCTGATGACGTCGGTGTCCATCCGGTCGCCGATCATCACGGTGGACTCGGAGTGGGCGTCGATCCGGTTCAGTGCGCTGCGCATCATCAGGGGGTTCGGCTTGCCGACGAAGTAGGGCTGGTGGCCGGTGGCCGCGCTGATCAGGGCCGCGACCGAGCCGGTGGCGGGCAGCAGGCCGTGGGGGCTGGGTCCACTGACGTCGGGGTTGGTGGCGATGAAGCGGGCGCCGGCCTCGATGAGCCGGATCGCCTTGGTGATCGCCTCGAAGGAGTAGGTGCGGGTCTCGCCGAGGACCACGTAGTCCGGGTCGCGCTCGGTCATCGTGTAGCCGACCTCGTGCAGCGCGGTGGTCAGGCCAGCCTCGCCGACCACGAACGCGCTGCCGCCCGGCCGCTGGTCGGCGAGGAACTGCGCGGTCGCGAGGGCCGACGTCCAGATCGACTCCTCGGGTACGTCGATGCCGCTGGCGAGCAGGCGGGCGCGCAGGTCGCGCGGCGTGAAGATCGAGTTGTTCGTCAGGACGAGGAACCTCGTCCCGGACTCCTGCAGGGCCGCGATGAACTCGGGCGCCCCGGGGATGACGCTCTCCTCGTGGACGAGGACGCCGTCCATGTCGGTGAGCCAGCACTCGACGGGCTTCGGGGTGGTCATGCGCCCATTGTGCCGAGTTTGTGCTGCGCGGTTTGTGGGGGCGCCAACTGCCGGACCAGGCGCGCGCTGGAACTGCCTGACGGAGGTGCGTGTCATTGGCCACGAGCGCAGTCACGGCACTGCTCCCCGTCGCGGACGTCGAACGCGCCAAGGACTCTACGACCGCCTGGACCTGTCGTTCGTGGGCGCGGGCGGCTGGTCCGCGCCCGCGGTATGCCGTGAGGCGGCTCGCGGGCCCGCTCTGGTCTCGGGCGGGGTTGGGGTTTCTTGGGTGGGGTGGGGGCCCGTCGCTCAGGCCACCTCGATCGCGTGTCCTCCGGTGACCCGCAGGAGCTCCTCGTAGGTGGTGCGGAAGACGGTGTGGCTGTGGCCCGCGGCGGCCCAGACGTGGCGGTAGCGGCTGAGGGAGACGTCGACGAAGGTGCGGACCGGCGCGATGTGGCCCACGGGCGCCACGCCGCCGATGGTGAACCCGGTGGTCGCCAGGACGAAGTCGGCGTCGGCGCGGTCGAGGTGGTCGATGTCGTCGACCAGCTCGGCGACCTTGACCAGGTCGACCTTGTGCGCCCCCGAGGTGAGGATGAGCACCGGGCTGATGTTCTGGTCGGGGGCGTGGGCGCGGAAGACCAGCGAGTTGGCGATCTCGGCCGGGGTGATGCCCAGCGCCGCGGCTGCGGCGGCGGCGGTGCGGACAGCGTCGGGAAGGCTGACGACCTGCGGGACGACGTGGTGGACGGCGAGCGTCTCGAGCACCCGCCGCACGGCGGGGTGCCCGGTCAGGTCGGGGGGCCCGGTCAGGTCGGGGGGCGACGTGGCCCGGTCCGAGGTGCCCCGGTCCGAGGTGGCCAGGTCAGCGGGAGATGCGGGCGCCGCGGTGGCCGGCGACGTGGCGGCAGGCGAGGTGTGGGTGGCGGGCGGCACGGTGCCCGTGGCGAGCGCCGTGTCGGCGGACGCCGCCGTGTCGGGGGCCGATGCCGGTCCCTCGGGGGCTGTCATGTCCCCAAACTAGGGGTGTGGGGAGTCGCTGTCACCACTCGTCCTGCAGGGGTTGACGGGCTGTCCGTGGCGGGGTGTACGGTTCTTCTCATCGAACACCTGTTCGAACTCGTGGTTCATGACGACCGATCCATTCGGTCACGGCTTCGCCGGTGACGGCTCCACCGTGACAGGCGGTCGCTTGCGGAGCACGGCGGCTCTGGCCCTGTGATCAGGCGCCTCGACCCCGCCCCTCACAGGGCCAGAGCGCACCACCTGAGTGCGCCGTCGCGCCTGCTCTCGACGGGGCTGCGCCATGCCCTTTTTCTCCACGTCCAGGTACACCCATCGCAACCCATCGCCCGCCCACTCATCGCCCGATCTCGCCCCAGACCAGTGAAGGAGCATCCCGTGGTTCGCCGTTACGAAGAGGCCATCGAGGTCCGTGAGGGGGTTCGCGACGACCTGGCTCCCGGTCTGGGCGGCCCGGGAGGGGTGGGAGGTCTCGGGCCCGACGCCTTCGTCTGGCGCGGCCGGCTCTATGTCGTCCGGACCGTGCTCGACCGCTGGCAGGAACGCCGCCCGTGGTGGCGGGACGCCCGGGAGCGTGACGGTGGCAGCGACGTGCTCACCGACGCCCGCGAGCGGCAGGTGTGGCGGGTCGAGGCGAGTGCCGGCCGCCTGTGCGGGGTGGGGGTCTACGACCTGTGCGCCGAGCACGGGAGCCAGTGGCGACTGCTGAGGGTCGCTGACTGATGGGACACCAAGCGATGGGACACCAAGCGATGGGACACCAAGCCATGGGACGCCAAGCGATGGGAGACAGTCCGATGCGAAGCCCGGGAACAGCCACGGGAGCCGCTGCCACGCTCGACCTGCTGGACCGGGCGCGGCACTCACTGCTCGAGGCCTGCCAGAGCCAGGAGGTCGCCCGGCGCTACGACCAGGCCCAGCTCGGGGCGTTGCGGGCCGCCGCCGCCGTGGTCGCCACCCGCACCTCCAGTCGTCCACCCACGGGCCAGTCGGGTCCGCGCAGCCTGTGGGAGCTGCTGCCCACCGTTGCGCCCGAGCTCTCCGAGTGGGCGGGGTTCTTCGAGGTGGTCGGAGCCCGTCGCCACCACGGTCACAGCGCACGGGAGGCCGATGACGTGCTGCGCCAGTCCGAGCTCTTCCTCGACCTCGTCTGTCACACCCTCGGACTGCCGGTGACCATGTCGCCCCACGACCACCTGCTGGTGCCCACGGCCCTGGCCACGACGACTGCCGACGTCCCCTCCACCACGGGCGCGCGGGCGGCGCCATGAGCACCGAGTTCGCCCACCTGCACGTCGCCTCGGGGTTCTCGATGCGCTACGGCACGGCACCACCCGAAGCCCTGGTCGAGCGCGCCGCCCAGCACCGCCAGCCGATCCTCGCCCTCACCGACCGTGACGGTCTCTACGGCGCGGTCCGGTTCGTCCAGGCAGCCACCGCGGCCGGCATCTCCCCCGTCCTCGGCGTCGATCTCGCCGTGGGGCCGGATGCGGCACACCCCGGCGCGGCGGCGGCGCAACCCACCCCCACACCTCCTCCCACCCTCCCGCGGACACCGGTCCGCGGTGGGGCCGAGCGCGATGCCCGCCACCCGCGGGTCACCGTCCTCGCTCGGGGGCGCGCAGCCGGGGTACCCGCCGGGGTGGGCTGGGCGGCGTTGTGCCGGTTGGTCACCCAGACCCATCTGCGGGGGGAGCGTGGGGTGCCAGTGAGCTCCGTCGCGGTGCTCGCCGGCGCGTGCGGGGGGCCGGGAGGGGCACAGCTGGGAGGGGCACCGCCGGGCCGGGCAGCGTCAGGGAGGCCCTCGGGTAGGGGAGAGCCCAGCCCGCTCGTGGTGCTGCTCGGTCCTGACTCCGACGTGGGTCGCGCGCTGCTCGCGCGACGCACCGACCGGGCGCGCGAGCTGCTCACTGCCTGGCGGCGTCGGCTGCCCTCCGATGCGCTCGTCATCGAGGTGGTCTGCCACGGGGGACCCGAGGGCACACCCGCCTCGCGCAGCCATGCCCGCCGCCTGCTCGGGCTCGCTGACGAGCAGGGGATCCCTGCGGTGCTCACCGCCGCGGTGCGCCACGTCGACCCGGGGGAGTCGGCGGTCGTCGACGTGCTCGACGCCGCGCGGCGGTTGGTCGCCCTTGACACCCGACACCTCGACCGGGTCACCGACGCGGCCCACCTCGCGAGTACCGACAGGATGCACGCCATCGCCCGCGAGGTCGCCGGTGGCGACCGGGCGCGTGCCGACGCCCTGGTCGACCGCACCCTGGCCCTCGGTCTCGGGTGTGCCCAGAGCGCCCGCCACGACCTCGGCATCGGCTCGATCCACCTGCCCGAGCCCGAGCGGTTGGGGGTGGAGCCGGGCATGAGCGCCCAGGTCATGCTCGAGCAACGGTGTCGCGCGGCGGTGGCCTGGCGCTACCCCGGCGCCAGCGAGCACGAGCTGATGACCATCGAGAACCGGCTCACCGACGAGCTCAAGGTGATCGCCGAGCTCGGCTACCCGACCTACTTCCTCACCGTCGCCCAGGTCGTCGACCTGATCCGGGAGATGGGGGTTCGCGTTGCCGCCCGCGGCTCCGGGGCCGGATCGCTGGTCAACTACCTGCTCGGCATCAGCGGGGTCGACCCGGTTCGCTACCACCTGCTGATGGAGCGGTTCTGCTCACCGTTGCGGGCCGAGCTGCCCGACATCGACATCGACGTGGAGTCGGCCCGGCGCACCGAGGTCTACGAGCGGATCCTCGACCGGTTCGGCGGTGAACGGGTCACCTGCGTCTCGATGATGGACACCTACAAGGTCCGCCACGCCATCCGCGACGTCGGGTCGGCCCTCGGGCTGCCACCGGTGGAGATCGACGAGATCGCCAAGGCGTTCCCGCACATCCGGGCCCGCGACGCGCGCAATGCCATCGCCGAGCTGCCCGAGCTGCGGGCCCGAGGTCTGGACAGCCCACGACTGCGAGCTCTCTTCGACCTCGTCGAGCGGCTCGACGGACTGCCCCGCCACATCGCGCTGCACCCGTGCGGGGTGATCCTGTCCGACGGCAGCCTGCTCGACCGCACCCCGGTCGAGGCGAGCTGGCTGGGGTTCCCGATGAGCCAGTTCGACAAGGACGACGTCGAGACGCTCGGGCTGCTCAAGCTCGATGTCCTCGGCATCCGCATGCAGTCGGCGATGGCGCACGCCGTGGCCGAGGTCGCCCGGGTCGACGGGGTGCAGGTCGACCTCGACGACCAGGCCCAGGTGCCGCTCGACGACGAGGCGACCTTCCGGCTGATCCGCACCAGCCACACCCTCGGGTGCTTCCAGATCGAGAGCCCGGGACAACGCGAGCTGATCGGCAAGTTCGGTCCGGAGCGGTTCGAGGACCTCGTCATCGACATCTCGCTGTTCCGCCCCGGCCCGGTGAAGTCCGACATGATCACGCCGTTCCTCGAGGCCCGGCACGGGTGGAAGGAGATCAGCTACCTGCACCCCACGCTCATCGAGGCGCTGCGCGAGACCGAGGGCGTCGTCGTCTTCCACGAACAGGTGCTGATGATCGTCGCCGAGACCACCGGGGTGTCGCTGGCCCAGGCCGACGAGGTCCGCCGTGCCCTCGGCACGCCCAAGGGCCAGCGAGAGATCGAGGCCTGGTGGCGGCCTGCGGCGCGGGCGCGAGGGTATGCGCCGGCTGACGTCGACCGGATCTGGGAGGTGCTCAAGGCGTTCGCGTCGTTCGGGTTCTGCAAGGCGCACGCCGCGGCCTTCGCGCTGCCCACCTACCACTCGGCGTGGCTCAAGACCCACCACGCGGCTGCGTTCCTCGCCGGGGTGCTCACCCACGACCCGGGCATGTACCCCAAGCGGCTCATCCTCGACGACGCACGCAGTCTGGGCATCGCGGTCCTCGGCCTCGACGTCAACGCCTCCACCGGCAGCTATCGGATCGAGCGGCTGGACGACGACCCCGGCGACCCCTTCACCCCACCGCACCCCGACCTGCCCGATGCCAGCGGCTACGGCATCCGGCTGTCCCTGGCCGACGTGCGCGGCATCAACGACGCCGAGGTGGCCCGCATCGTCGCGGGCCAGCCCTACGCCGGGCTGGCCGACTTCTGGCACCGCGCCCACGTCTCGCGTCCGGTCGCCGAGCGCCTCGTCCTCGCCGGCGGCTTCGACAGCCTCTACGGCATGCGGGTCGAGTCCGCCGGGATCGGTGCCGGGGGACTCGGACGGCGAGGACGCACCACCCGTCGCGACCTGCTGCTCCACGTCGCCGAGCTCGACCGCTATGGGCGGGCGCTGGACCGCTCCGCCAAGCGGGCGTCACCACGACGAGGGCGGGGGGCCAGCACTCCGCCCTCCGACCAGGTGCTCGAGACCGGCCAGGTGCGGGCCAGGGCGGCGGCGCAGTCGCAGGGTGCCCTACCGGTCCGTGCGGCCGACCAGCAACCGACCCAGCTCGCGCTCGACCTCGGTGACCGACCCGAGCTCACCAGCGGCACCGGCCTGCCCGAGCTGTCCGGTCCCGAACGCATCCGCGCCGAGCTCGACATCCTCGGTCTCGACGCCAGCGCGCACGTCGTCGCCTTCTACGCGCCGATGCTCGACGCCCTCGGCGTGACCCGCAGCCGTGACCTGTTGCGGGCGCGCAGCCGGTCGACCGTGTGGGCGTGCGGGGTCAAGGTGGCCACCCAGACCCCGCCCATCCGATCCGGCCGCAGGGTGGTCTTCCTGACCCTCGACGACTCCACGGGCCCGGTCGACGCGACGTTCTTCGAGGACGTCCAGGGCCCCTACGCCGCGACGGTGTTCCACTCGTGGATGCTGCTCGTGCGCGGCGTGGTGCGCCGCACCGGCCCCCGGGGCATCTCGCTGCGGGCGACGGGGGCGTGGGAGCTCACCCCGTTGTGGGAGGCATGGCAGAGGGGCGGCCTCGAGGAGGTGTATGCCGCGATGGAGGCGACCGAGCGAGCGGCCACCGAGCAGGCCGAGGCGTTGGAGGCTGCCCACCAGGAACAGGTGGGTGCGGGGCGCAGGGTGCTCGTCCACGCCTCGGGGTTCCGCCAGTCTCCCTACGCCGACACCCGCCCTCCCGGGGAGGACGTGCGGGGTTCGCACCGGCTCGGGCAGGGGGTGGTGGTGCCCGACGGCAGGGAGGCGGAGCAGTTCAGCCCGCCCCGCAAGCTCTGGCACTCAAGCCCTGGCAGCTCTGGCCATTAGGCTGGCAGGAGCACCCACAGACCCAGCACAGGAGGTGGCCGTCGTGGCCGAAGAGCAGTGGCGGCACCGGCGCGGCGGCGTCGAGACAGCCCTGCGGACCTCGGCGGTGTGGACCTCGGTGCGCAGCCTCATCGAGCGCCGCCAGCGCGAGCTGGGCCGGCCGCTGCGGGTCCTGGACCTCGGTGGCGGCACGGGAGGCCTCGCGGTCCCGCTCGCCGAGCTGGGGCACCAGGTGACCGTGGTCGACCCCAGCCCCGACGCCCTGGCCTCGCTGTCGCGGCGCAGCGCCGAGCGCGGCGTCGCCGACCGCGTCACCGCCCTGCAGGGCGACGCCGACTCGCTCGCCGGCTTCGTGGGCGAGCAGCAGGTCGACCTCGTCTGCTGCCACGGCACGCTCGAGGTCGTCGACGACCCCGAGGCCACCCTCGCGGCGCTGGCCGGCGTGCTCGCGCCGGGTGGCTACCTCAGCCTGGTCGCCGCCGGGCGGCTCGCGGCCGTCCTCGCCCGGGCGCTGGCCGGCCAGTTCGCCCAGGCCCACACCGCGCTCACCTCGGCGGACGGCCGGTGGGGAGGGGCCGATCCGTTGCCGCGCCGGTTCGACGCCGCTGCCCTGCGCGCCCTGGTCGAGCAGACCGGGCTGGTCGTGGAGGACGTGCACGGCGTGCGCGTGTTCAGCGACCTCGTGCCGTCGGCGCTGATCGACTCCGATGCCGACCGCATCGCCCTGCTCGAGCTCGAGCAGGCCGCCACCGACCACCCCGACTTCGCCTTTCTCGGACAGCTCGGCGCCGCCGTGCACGTCCTCGCCCGACGCTGACGGCGGCAAGGTCCAGATCACCGTGCCACCGAGATGAGCCGGCGCCAGTACGCGCTTCCCCAGCGCGGCGACGAGCACCCCCCGGACGACACCGGGTGCACGGTGCTGCACGTCGACATGGACGCCTTCTACGCCTCGGCCTCCCTGCTCAGCCGTCCGGAGCTGGTCGGCACCCCCGTCATCATCGGCGGGGGCGGCAACCGCGGGGTGGTCCTGTCCGCGACCTACGAGGCGCGCAAGTACGGCGTCGCCTCCGCCATGCCGATGGCGCGTGCCCGCCGCTTGTGCCCCACCGCCACCGTCATCGCGCCCGACCACGCCCTCTACAGCGCGATCTCCGCCGGCGTGATGGCGACCTTCGAGACCATCACCCCGGTCGTCGAGCCCCTGTCGCTCGACGAAGCCTTCCTCGACGTGTCGGGGGCGGTCCGGCGGCTCGGCAACCCGGCCAGGATCGGCCAGCTGATCCGCGACACCATCCACGACGAGCAGGGCATCACCTGCTCGGTCGGGGTCGCCCCCACGAAGTTCGTGGCCAAGCTGGCGTCCGGGCTGGCCAAGCCCGATGGGATGGTCGTCGTACCCCGTGACGAGGTGGTGACCTTCGTCCAGCAGCTGCCCGTGGGAGCGCTGTGGGGGGTGGGCGACAAGACCGAGGAGGCGCTCCTGCGGCTCGGTCTGCACACCGTGGCCGACATCGCGCACACGCCTGTCGACACGCTGCGCCGAGCGCTGGGCGAGAGCGCCGGACCGCACCTGCACGACCTGTCGTGGGGCCGTGACCCCCGTCACGTCGAGGTGCAGCGTCGCGAACGCAGCATCGGCTCCGACGAGACCTTCGAGTTCGACGTCGACGACCCGGCCTACATCCACCGGCAGCTGCTCAAGCTCAGCGACCGGACCGCGGCCCGGGTGCGTTCGGCCGGGATGCTGGGGCGAACCGTCACGATCCGCGTGCGGTTCTCCGACTTCACGACCATCACCCGCAGCCGCACGCTGCGCGACCCCACCGATGTCAGTCGTGAGATCTTCGACACGGCCAAGGGCCTCTACGACGCCCTGGGGCTCCAGCGCGCCAGGATCCGTCTGGTGGGGGTGCGGATGGAAGGCCTCGTCGAGAGCCAGGGTGCACCCATCCAGGGCACCCTTGACGAGCCCGACCACGGGTGGCGTGAGGCCGACCGCGCCGTCGACCGGGCCAGTGCCCGCTTCGGGGCGGGCAGCGTCCGCCCCGCCAGCCTGATCAGCGACCGTGAACGGGAGCGCAGGCGCAGAGGGGAATCCGGATCGGCCGGACCTCGCCCGGCGAACGGGTAGTGCAAGACCGCCCGGCGACATATCCTGAAGAAGTCAGCGGAAGGCCACTGACCGGCAACGATGCACTCGATCGAGGCAACGATTCCGTGGCCTGACGCGTTAGTTGGGTGCACGCCGAACGTCCAGGAGGTCACCGTGCCGCTCTCCGAGCACGAACAGCAGCTGCTTGAGCAGATGGAGCAGGCGCTGTATGCCGAGGACCCCAAGTTCGCCTCGCAGATGCAGGGCGCGGGTGCGCGCGCCTCGGCCCGACGGCGGATGGCCGTCGGTGTGGTGGGAGTGGTGCTCGGCCTCGCCCTCGTGCTGGTCGGGGTGAACACGACCATGTGGATCGGTGCGATCGGGTTCGCCGTGATGGTCGGTGCAGTCGCGTTCGCTCTCACGCCCCCGCGTCGCAAGACGGCTCTCGGTACGGTCCAGCCTGACGGCACCGTGCGCCGCGCCACCCCCGGCAAGGCCCCGGGCAAGTCCAAGTCAGCCAAGTCCGGCGGGTCCTTCATGCACCGCATCGAGGAGCGCTGGGACAAGCGCCGCGACGACGGCTACTGAGTCACCCCGAGCACGACACCCCCAGCACGACGCGTCGTCAGGCGCGGCTGACCAACACGCCGATGACCCACGTCACGGCGATGGCCAGCGCAGCGAGCAGCTCGATCCCGATCGACAGGAAGACCGCCTTGAGGGCGGCTCTGGTGGACGCCCAGGCGGCACCGCGGTCCTTCGAGTGACCGAGCTCCACGAGGAAGATCCCCCCCACGAAGCCGACCGCCGCCCCCAGGACCGGGATGACGAAGAACCCCACGACGGCCAGCAGCACCGCGAGCACCAACGTCGAGCGCCGCACGCCGGCCTCGCGCAGGCGGCGCCCCGGGACGGCATACTGCAGCGCCACCCCGGCGAGGTAGATCGCGGCGCACACGCCGAACACCACCCAGCCGGTCGTGGTCCCGGTATCGAACGACCACAGGGCCACCCCGGCGAGGCACAGCAGCAGGCCCGGGATGACGGGAATGACGATCCCCACCATCCCGATCACGATCAGGACGGCGGGGACCCAGAGTGTGGCCTCCATCGGGGGAGGTCCGGCGACGACTTCTTACCGCTCCTCGAGCGGAGCCGCCGCAGGAGTCTCGTGGAGGCGCTCGGTCTCATCGACGATGTCGGCGTGCTCGCGCAGCTTCGGCAGGTGCTCGCGTCCGTGGTGGGCGCAGAACAGCAGCTCGCCCCCAGCGTGAAGGCGAGCGCGCACGTAGGCCTGGGCGCCGCAGCGGTCGCAGCGGTCGGCCGCGGTCATAGAGGGTGCCAGTGCAGTGGTCACGTCAGCCTTCCTTTCGTTGCGCCCGGAGGCGCGTTGTCTCTGATGAGACGTCCTACCCCGGACTTCGGTTGATCCATCCGGGAAATACTTTCCCGAGTGGCCCGTCCGGTGCCGTGGTCAACAGTCAAGCACGCCGCGTTCTTCCCGGGGTGTATTGGGTCGTCATGTGGGTCATCTCATGTCGCATTGGGTGATTCGTAGGTCGGGCGTCCGGTGGATGGGAAATCAGTCGTGCGAGTGGGTGCCACAGGTGTGCCGCGTGCCTGCGCGGTGACCGTGACTGGTCGGGATAGCGTGGGGCTCACCCCTGTGTGAGCACGCAGGGACGCCAGAACCCACCACAGGAGCACAGCACCGTTGGCCACCGCCACCACCGCCAAGAAGGCCGCGACTACCAAGTCGACCTCCGACTACAGCGCCCACCACCTGCAGGTCCTGGAGGGCCTCGAAGCGGTGCGCAAGCGCCCCGGCATGTACATCGGGTCCACCGACGGTCGCGGGCTGATGCACTGCCTCTGGGAGATCATCGACAACGCGGTCGACGAGGCGCTCGCCGGCGTGTGCGACCACATCGAGGTGGTGCTCTACCGCGACGGGTCGGTCGAGGTGCGTGACAACGGTCGCGGCATCCCGGTCGACATCGAGCCGCGGACCGGTCTGACCGGCGTCGAGGTGGTCTTCACCAAGCTGCACGCGGGGGGCAAGTTCGGCGGTGGGTCGTACACGGCGTCCGGTGGTCTGCACGGTGTCGGCGCCTCGGTGGTCAACGCGGTCTCGGCCCGGCTCGACGTCGAGGTCGACCGCGGGGGCAAGACGTACGCGATGAGCTTCCGCCGGGGTGAGCCGGGGTACTTCCCCGACGTCGCCACCGACGACAAGGCGCCTGACCACGAGTTCACCCCCTACGAGCGCTCCAGCGAGCTGGCCGTCGTGGGCAAGGCCAAGCGGGGCGTGACCGGCAGCCGGATCCGCTACTGGGCCGACGAGCAGATCTTCCTCAAGGACGCCGAGTTCGACTACGACGGACTGGTCGCGCGGGCCCGCCAGACCTCGTTCCTCATCCCCGGCCTGACCCTCGTCATCCGCGACGAGCGACGCAAGCCGGGCACGGCGGGGGAGTCGGGCACCCACATCGAGACCCTGGTCCACGACGGCGGCATCTCCGAGTTCGCCGAGTACCTGGCGCCGGACGCGGCCGTCACCGACGTCTGGCGCCTCCAGGGCACCGGCACCTTCACCGAGACGGTCCCGGTGCTCGACGCCAACGGGCACATGTCGCCTACCGCCGTCGAGCGCGAGTGCGCCGTCGACGTGGCCGTCCGGTGGGGCACCGGCTACGACGCCAAGGTCAGCTCGTTCGTCAACATCATCTCGACCCCGAAGGGCGGCACCCACCTCGCCGGGTTCGAGCAGGCGCTCCTCAAGGTGTTCCGCAAGCAGCTCGAGGTCAACAGCCGCCGGCTCAAGGTCGGCAGCGACAAGCCCGAGAAGGACGACGTCCTCGCCGGTCTGACCGCGGTGGTGACGGTGCGCTTGGCCGAGCCGCAGTTCGAGGGCCAGACCAAGGAGGTCCTCGGCACCAACGCGGTGCGGGCGATCGTGGCCAAGGTCGTGGAGCAGGAGCTCACGGCGAGGATCACCTCCACCAAGCGCGGCGAGAAGGCCCAGGCCGCACTGCTGCTGGAGAAGGTCGTCTCCGAGATGAAGTCGCGGATCAGCGCGCGGCTGCACAAGGAGACCCAGCGTCGCAAGAACGCGCTCGAGACCAGCAGCCTGCCCGCCAAGCTCGCCGACTGCCGCTCCACCGACGTCGAGAAGTCAGAGCTGTTCATCGTCGAGGGCGACAGCGCCCTCGGCACGGCCAAGCTGGCGCGCTCGAGCGACTACCAGGCCCTGCTGCCGATCCGCGGCAAGATCCTCAACGTCCAGAAGGCCTCCGTCTCCGACATGCTCAAGAACGCCGAGTGTGCCGCCATCATCCAGGTCATCGGGGCAGGCTCGGGTCGGTCGTTCGACCTCGACGTGGCCCGGTACGGCAAGGTCATCATCATGACCGACGCCGATGTCGACGGCGCCCACATCCGCACGCTGCTGCTCACGCTCTTCTTCCGCTACATGCGTCCCCTCGTCGAGGCCGGGCGGGTGTATGCCGCCGTGCCCCCGTTGCACCGCATCGAGGTCGTCAACGCGGGCTCGAAGAAGAACGAGCTCATCTACACCTACTCCGAGAAGGAGATGCGCACGACGGTCGCCTCGCTCGGCAAGCGCGGCAAGAACATCAAGCAGCCGCTGCAGCGCTACAAGGGCCTGGGCGAGATGGATGCCGACCAGCTGGCCGAGACCACGATGGACCCGCGGCACCGCACGCTGCGCAAGGTGACGCTCCGTGACGCCGAGGCCGCCGAGCGGGTGTTCGAGCTGCTCATGGGCAACGACGTGGCCCCTCGCAAGGACTTCATCGTCGACTCCGCAGCCGGCCTGGACCGCGAGCGGATCGACGCCTGACGGAGCCCCGTCGGGTCTGGCGTTCGCGCCCCTCCGGCGTGCCCTGGGCGCCTCTGCGGCGCTCTCCGCGGGCCGGTCCGGCACGCGGCATACGCGTGGTTTGTCGTTGCTCCGCCGCGGGTTCTGCGCCACTGTAAGGGTCGGCAGGGGCCGTGAAGGGCGGTCCCCGCGACCGAGAGTGGGTACCCCATGTCTGCGACGGCAGAAGTCGAACGGGCGGAAGACCAGACCGAGCTCAAGCGGGTGATGGGCACCAAGCTCCTGTTGCTCTTCATCGTCGGTGACATCCTCGGGACGGGCGTCTACGCCCTGACCGGCACCGTGGCGAAGGAGGTCGGGGGAGCTGCGTGGGCGCCGTTCGTGGTCGCCTTCATCGTGGCCATCATGACGGCCTTCTCCTACCTGGAGCTGGTGACGAAGTACCCGCAGGCAGCCGGAGCGGCGCTCTACACGCACAAGGCGTTCGGCATCCACTTCGTCACGTTCATCGTCTGCTTCACGGTCATGTGCTCCGGCATCACGTCGGCGTCCACGGCGTCTCGGGCCTTCGCGTCCAACCTGCTGAAAGGCTTCGGTGGCGACAGCAAGGACACCACTCTCATCCTCATCGGCGCCCTCGCCTTCATGACCCTCGTGGCGCTGGTCAACCTGCGTGGGGTCGGGGAGAGCGTCAAGGCGAACGTCGTGCTCACCCTGGTCGAGCTCTCCGGCTTGTTGCTCGTGATCATGGTCGGCTTCTACGCGCTCTTCGCCGGCAAGACGGACTTCAGCCGCACCATGGTGTTCGACAGCCCCAGCGACAAGAGCGCCTTCTTTGCCGTGACGGCGGCGACCTCACTCGCGTTCTTCGCGATGGTGGGCTTCGAGGACTCGGTCAACATGGCCGAGGAGACCAAGGACCCGGTCCGGATCTTCCCGAGGATGATGCTGACCGGGCTCGGCATCACCGGCGTCATCTACATCCTGGTCTCGTTGTTCGCCGTCGCCATCGTCCCCGTCGGGCTCCTCGGCGAGAGCGAGACCCCGTTGGTCAAGGTCGTCGAGACGGCGGCGCCCGGCATCCCGATCGAGAAGCTGCTGCCGTTCATCTCCATGTTCGCGGTCGCCAACTCCGCGCTCATCAACATGCTGATGGCCAGTCGTCTGCTCTACGGCATGGCGAAGCAGGAGGTGCTGCCGCCCTTCCTCGGCAAGGTGCACCCGAAGCGCCGGACGCCGTGGGTCGCGATCCTGTTCACGACCGCACTGTCCTTCGGCCTCATCTACTTCGTCTCCAAGGCGAGCGCCGATGCGACCGCGGTCCTGGGCGGTACCACTGCGCTGTTGCTGCTGGGGGTCTTCACGGTCGTGAACATCTGTGTGCTCGTGCTCCGCAAGGACTCCGTCGACAGCGACCACTTCGTGACACCCGCCGTGATCCCCATCGTCGCCGGTATCTGCTGCGCGTTCCTCGTCACGCCGCTGACGGGGCGCGACACGGAGCAGTACGTGGTGGCCGGGTGGCTGCTCGTGGTGGGGGTCGTGCTGTGGGCCATCACGTGGTTCGCCAACCGAACCGCGCCCTGCGGGGCAAGAAGACCTACCTGCGTGACCCGGAGGAGCTGGCCGAGCGTGAGGGAGGCGTCAACTAGCTCCCGGCGCGGCTCGGCCACCTCGTGGAGGACGTCGTGGAGGACGTCGTGACGACGGGCTCAGGACGTCGTGGCGGACTCAGACGACGGCGGCTGACTCGCGGGGGTGGCGCTGGCCGGCGGGCTGTGCCGGCGGGGGACCGGTCGAGCCCCGCACGATGAGCTCGACGTCGAGGACGTCGTCCACGACGGTGTCATCGCTGCGTCCGCGCAGGGCGTCGAGCATCATCTGGCCTGCCCGTCGGCCCTGCGCCTCAACGTCCTGGCGCACCGTCGTCAGGTCGAAGATCTCCGCGTGCACGTGGTCGTCGATGCCGATCACCGAGAGGTCCTCGGGCACGCGCAGACCGTGACGTCGTGCGGCACTCAGGACGCCGAAGGCCATCTCGTCGGACGCCGCGACCACACAGGTCGGGATGTGGGGGAGCGCGAACAGGCGGTCGGCGTGCTCGGCCGCGCCGGCTGCGGTCCAGTCACACTCGAGGGTCCACTCGGGCGGGCACACGAGGCCGTGGTCGGACATCACCTTGGCGAAGGCGTCACGGCGGTCGAACGGTGTCTGGAGGTGGGTGATCGACGCAGGCACCGTGCCGGCATAACCGATGTCGCGGTGACCCAGTTCGATCGCGTAACGCGTGGCCAGGGCCATGGCAGCGCGGTCGTCGATCCGCACCGACGGCCAGCCGGGCTGACGGTTGCCCACGGTCACCACCGGCAGACCGAGGCGGTCGAGGACGGAACGCTCGGCCGGCACGGGCGGCACGTTGAGGATGATCGCGCCGTCGGCGCGCTTCCAGAGCATGGTCTGGGTGATGGGGAGGCGGGTGTCGAAGGTGTGGCCCTCGAGGTCGCAGAGCAGGACGTGGAAGCCCTCGTCGCGCAGCACCTTCTCGATGCCGCTGACGACAGTGGCGAAGAACCACCGGTTGAAGTACGGGGTGATGACGCCCACCCCACGAGTGCGACCCGAGACCAGGCTGGTCGCGGCGGGGGAGGCGACGTAGTGCAGCTCGGTGGCTGCGGCCAGGACCCGGTCACGGGTCCGTGGGCTGACCCTGTCCACGCCGCGCAGGGCTCGGGACACGGTGGCCACGGACACGCCCGCAGCCTTGGCCACGTCGCCGATAGTGGTCATCTCCCACCTCCGCTCGAGGTCTAGACGCCGGTGTTGCGTCGCAGCCGCCAGACGAACCAGAGCGCTGCCAGGAGGACCGCGAGGAGGACGGCGGACCCTGCCGCCGACTCCCCGCGGACCTCCAGCACAACCGTCTGGACCACGGCCATGAACGCGAAGAACCCGATGATTCCGAGCAGCATGTCCAGCCGTTGGGCCCGTGCCCGTTGGCCGCCCGTGCCGCCCCCTGGGTTGAAGATTCCCATGGGTGCTGGGGGTGTCGGCTGTCGCCTAGCCCTTCACCCCTCCTGCCGTGAGGCCGGAGACGATGGCCCGCTGGAAGATGAGAACCATGATGATGAGCGGCACGGTGACGATGGTTCCCGCCGCCATGACCGCGGTGTACGGCTCCTGGTGGGGCTGGGCGCCGGTGAACTGCGCGATGGCCACCGTGACCGTCTGGGTCTTGGGAGTGGAGAACTGCGCGGCCAGGAGGTACTCGTTCCAGCTGGCGATGAACGCGAGGATGGCCGTGGTGAACAGACCCGGCGCCGCAAGCGGAAGCATGATCTTGCGGAACGCCTGGCCGGGGGTGCAGCCGTCGATCCTCGCGGACTCCTCGAGCTCCCACGGCATCTCGGACAGGAACGCCGTCAACGTGTAGATCGTCAGCGGCAGGGCGAACGAGATGTTGGGGATGATCAGCGCCTGGTAGTTGGCACCGGTCAGCCAGCCGAAGTTGGAGAACATCTGGAACAGCGGTGAGACCAGGGCCACGCCCGGGAACATCGACGCTCCGAGGATGACCCCGAGGACGGCGTACTTGCCCGGGAAGTTCAGGCGGGCCAGGGCGTACGAGGCGAAGACGCCCACCAGCAGGGCCACCGCTGTGGTGACGATGCCGATGATGATCGAGTGCCCGAGGGCGGCACCGAAGTGGTTGCCGCGGTCGGTCGAGAACGCCGTCTTGAAGTTGTCGAGCGTCACGTGGGTGGGCCACGGCGACGTGTCGAAGGTGTACCCGACGTCGCGGAACGCGGTGACGACCATCCAGTAGAACGGGGCGAGTCCCCAGATGACCAGGGCCGCGAGGCCGAAGTACATGCGGATCTTGGCGCCGCGCTCGCTCCTGAAGTGGATCTCCTGGGCCTCGGTGCGGCCACTGGTGGGAGGTGCGGTGGTGGTGGCGGTGGACATCTCAGGCTCCCGTCGAGGTGGCGTTGGCGGCGACCGGGTTGCCGGTCGCGGCATCGGGTTCCTTCTTCTTGCTCTTGGGTGGCCGTTGCACCACGTCGGCGCCGCCGAACTGGATGAACAGCCACGCCGTGAAGGCGATCAGCAGGAAGACGATCGTCGAGAGGGCAGAGGCGCTGTGGAAGCCACCGCGGATCTGTTTGATCACGAGCATCGACAGCGAGGTCGTGCCTCCACCACCGCCGGTGAGGATCGCCGGCAGGTCGTAGATGCGCAGGACGTCGAGCGTGCGGAACAGCACGGCGACCATGAGCGGCACCTTGACCAGGGGGAGGGTGATCTTGGTGAAGGTCTGCCACTTGGTGGCGCCGTCGATCTGGGCGGCCTCGTAGACGTCACCGGGGACGAGCTGGAGGCCCGCCAGGATCAGCAGGGCCATGAACGGGGTGGTCTTCCACACGTCGGCGATGATGATCGCGAACTTGGCGGCCCACGGGTCGCTGGTCCACAGCTGGGGGTTGACGCCCACGACGCCCAACAGCCGGTTGGCGATCCCGTCATAGGCGAAGATGAAGAACCAGAGCTTGGCTGTCACCGCAGTGGGGATGGCCCACGGGACGAGGATCGCGGCGCGGACCAGGCCGCGGCCCTTGAAGTCGCGGTTCATGATCATCGCGAACCACATGCCGAGGATGACCTCGAAGAAGACGCTGACGACGGTGAAGAACAGCGTCACCCAGAGGGCGCTGTAGAACTGGGCGCCGAGCGTGCCGGGCGGGCAGTCCACCTCACCGCACTTCTGCAGCAGCCAGTGCGTGTAGTTGGAGATCCCTGCGCTGCCGCCCTCGACGAACAGCCCGGTGGCGGGATCGAGACCAGCGTCCTTCTGGAAGGACAGCTGGATCGCCCGGAGCAGTGGATAGATGATGATGATGGCCAGGAACAGCAAGGTCGGCGCCACGAGCATCAGCCCCAAGCGTCCCTGTCCTGCGTTCAGCCCTTTCGACTTCTTCGGCTTCGTGCCAGTCGATCGAGGTGCTGTTGATGTGGCTGCGCTCATGCCTGCTCCTAGCCCGGGAGGTGCGTCTCAGGGTGGGTCGAGATGGTGGTCGAGAGTCCTGCGTCGACCGAGAGTGCGAAAGGCAGGGGTCCTGCAGGTGTGGGGGTGGCCCCAGTGGGGCCACCCCCACACCTTGGGATGTTGCGTCAGACCGGTCAGCCGCCGGCTGCAGCCATGGCGGACTGCATGTCCTTCACGGCCGCCTCAGGTGTCTTCTGGCCCTGGATCGCGGCGTAGAAGTTGTCCTGGATGGCCTGGGTCACCTGCGGGTAGAACGGGGTGACGGGACGGGAGACCGCGTTGGCGATGGACTCCTTGAGCACCGGGAGGTACGGGTACTTCTTGACCAGTGCCTCGTCGGTGTAGATGGACTCGATGACCGGGGCCAGCGAACCCTTCTCCATGTTGGTCTTCTGCTCCTCGGGGCTCGTGAGGAACTTCAGGAAGTCCAGGGCGGTTGCCTTGTTCTTCGAGTAGGCGCTGATGGCCGCCATGTGACCACCCAGCGTCGACGTTCCGGGGCCGTTCAGGCCGGGGAGCGGGGCGACCGCGAACTTGCCCTTGACCTTCGAGGACGCGTCCGTGCTGGCCAGGTTGTACACGTAGGGCCAGTTGCGCAGGAACAGCAGCTTGCCGTCCTGGAAGGCCGCACGGCTCTGCTCCTCCTGGTAGGTGATGGCCTGCTTCGGGATGTCGCCGTTCTTGTAGTGGTCGGCGAGCTCCTTCAGGCCCTTGGCGGCCTCGGGGGAGTCGACGGTGGGCTTGCCCGCGTCGTCGACGACCTTGGCGCCGTAGGCGTTCATCCACTCGGTGGCGTTACAGGTGCCACCCTCGTACTTGGCGAACTGTCCGGCGAAGCAGTCCATGCCGTTCTTCTTGGCGATGGAGCACATGCCCCACATCTCGTCGATGGTCTTCGGCGGGGTCTTCACCAGGTCGGTGCGGTAGTAGAGCATGGCGCCGTCGGAGGACGTCGGTGCAGCGAAGAGAGTCTTGTTGTAGGTCGCGGCCTTGATCGTCGGCTCGAGGAACCCGGTGGTCGGCAGCGCCATCTTGTCCTTGAGCGGCGTCAGCCAGCCCTTGGCGGCGAACTCAGCGGTCCAGACGACGTCGACGGAGACCACGTCGTAGCTCGGGTCCTTGGCCTGGAAGTGCTGCACCAGGTCGTCGTGCTGCTGGTCGGCCTGGTCGGACTGCTCCTTGACCGTCACCTTCTCGGTCGGGTGGGCAGCGTTCCACCGCTCGGCCTGGGGGGCCAACAGGTTGCTGTTGTCCTTGCCCTGGACGTAGGTGATCGGGCCTCGGGTCGCAGCGCCGGCGCCAGCCGTGCTGCCCGTGCCGCCGTTATCGCCGCCACAGGCCGCGGCAACGAGCGCCACGGCCACAGCTCCGGTCATCACCGTGAGGGTGCGCCGCTTGTGCATTCGAAGGGCCATACGCCCGCCTCCATCTTCTCGCGTAGCGCTGGGGCGGACTGCCTCAGCGCTGAGGTGAACCGAGTTCATGTAAACGTTTACGCTCCGTCGCCGCAATCCGAAGTCGCCGTGGTTCCGGTAACGATTGCGTAACTGGAGGGTGATCCACGCGTGACGAGTCGGAGTTTGTCCCGATCCGTCAGCCGACGAGGCTCCCGACCCAGTCCGCGACCCGCACGGGGACCTTGCCGCACGACTCGCGCAGGTCGTCGTGGGCCACGCGCTCGAGGCCGACGTGCCACACCCGCCCGTCGCGGTGCCGCACGGCATACGGGCCCTCCTCGGTGGTGGCGGGCGCGTCGGTGACGCTGAGCGCGGTGAGGTCCGTCACCCCGGCGAGCTGACGGACGAACGACTCCGCGGCCTGGTGGGGCCCGGAGAGCGGACTGCGGCCGCGGTCGTGTCGGGGGCCGAGGACCGACGTCGGCAGGTGACCCCTGGCCGCCTCGGTGAGGACGGCGGCGCTCGTCGTGGCATCGAGCCTCGCCAGGGTGGCGCCGTGCGGCAGCAGCACCCCGGTCGGGGCGAACCGGTGGCCCCCGGTGTGCGAGGCCTCCCACACCCGTCCCGGGTGTGTCGCCGCGACCTCGAGCGCCACCGGCCGCCCCCGGACGGCGCAGCACACGTCGCGGCGTCCGTTCGTGCAGAGCAGCAGGATCGGCTCGGCCGCCACCGCGCCCGGGGCGGTGGAGAGGACGCCGTCGCGGTCCCCCCGGGCCAGCGCGTCGAGGTCGACGTCGAGGAGGGTGGCCGGGTCGGTCACGGACAGCCCCAGCAGCCAGGGCGGGTCACCCGCCCAGGCGAGGTATGCCGTGTGTGCAGGGTGGTGTGGGTCGTCGGCGTGTCGTCCGGGACGGCGGATCAACGAGAGCCTGCCGCCCCGCTCCGAGCACGCCTGGGACAGCGAACGGCCTACTCCCGCAGGTAGATGCGACTCGGTGGCCGCGTCGCGTCCCCACGGGCCCGACTGCTCGAGCGCGACGAAGAAGCTGGCTCGGGCGGCTGTGCCGTAGGCGCTGACCTCGGCGCGGTCGAAGCCGACGGAGCACGCATCCGGGGCAGGGGTCGCGTGGCTGGCAGGGACTGCGCCGGTCGCCGTCACGAGAGCGGTGGACCGGCGATGCGGGCGATGGCGGTCGAGGCGGCGACACCCGAGCCGTCGCGGCGGCCGGTGGCCTCGGGGAGCTCGAGGGCCACCCCGTTGGCGGCCGCGGCACGGGCCGGGAGGGCGCCGGCCCAGGCCAGCACCAGGGTGTCCTCGCCCTTGAGGAAGCGGTGGCAGCGGACGCCGCCCGTGGCCCGACCCTTGGGTGGGTACTCCGAGTAGGGGGTGACCTTGAGGGAGCCGGGCTCGGTGCCCGGGAGCGCGCCCGAGGAGCCGGAGGACGTGACCACGATCCCGTCAGCTCCCGGGGGCACCGCACCGAAGAAGACGACCCGCTGGCCCGACCCGAGCTTGATGCCGGCCATCCCGCCGGCCGCCCGCCCCTGGGGTCGCACGGCCCCCGCCCCGAACCGCAGCAGCTGCGCGTCCGACGTGATGAAGACGAGGTCCTCGGTGCCGGAGGCCAGCTCGACGGCTCCGACGACCTCGTCGCCGTCCTTGAGCGACACGATCTCGAAGTCGGGGCGGGCGGGGTAGTCCGTCGTCACCCGCTTGACCACGCCCTGGGCGGTGCCGAGCGCGATCCCGGCCGACTCCGGGGAGACGGACACGAGGGTGAGCGGCTCCTCGCCGGCGGGCAGGTCCACGTAGGCCGCCAGCGGAGCGCCACCGGACAGGCTGGGGGCGCCGTTGGTCGGGGGTAGCGTCGGCAGCTCCAGGGCGGAGAGCCGCACCAACCGTCCACGCGACGTCACCAGCCCGACCTCACCACGCGCTGTCGTGCGGACCGCGCCCACGAGGGCGTCGTGCTTGCTGCGGGCCGAGTCCAACGGGAGGGGGTCGGCGGAACCGGTACGGGCCATCAGCCCGGTCGAGGAGAGCAGCACCCAGCACGGGTCGTCGGCGACCTCGAGCGGTGTCGTGGTCGCCGCCGGGGCGCCGGCCGACTCCAGCAGGACCGTCCGCCGGGGGGTGCCGTGGGCCTTCGCGACGTCGGCGAGCTCGGTGGAGACCGTCTTCATCAGGAGCTTCTCGTCACCGAGGATGGCTTCCAGCTCCTCGATGAGGCGCTCGAGCTCCGTCTTCTCCTTGTCGAGCTCGAGCCGGCTGAACTTGGTCAGGCGGCGCAGCTGGAGCTCGAGGATGTAGTTGGCCTGGGCCTCCGAGAGGTCGAAGACGTCCATCAGCCGGCTCCGCGCGGCCGCGGCGTCGTCCGAGGTGCGGATGACCTGGATCACCTCGTCGATGTCGAGGATCGCGATGAGCAGCCCCTCGACCAGGTGCAGCCGGTCCTGGTACTTGCCCAGCCGGTACTCCGTGCGACGACGCACCACGTCGGTGCGGAAGTCGACGTAGACCCGCAGGAGGTCCTTGAGCCCCAACGTCTTCGGCTGCCCGTCGACCAGCGCGACGTTGTTGATGGAGAAGGAGTCCTCCATGGGCGTCAGCTTGTAGAGCTGCTCGAGGACGGCGTCGGGGTTGAACCCGTTCTTGACCTCGATGACGAGGCGGAGCCCGTGCTTGCGGTCGGTGAGGTCCTTGACGTCGGAGATGCCCTGGAGCTTCTTCGACTGGACCGCGTCCTTGATCTTCTCGATGACCTTCTCGGGGCCGACGAGGTAGGGGAGCTCGGTGACGACGATGCCCATGCGGCGGGGGGAGGTCTTCTCGATGCGGGTGGTGGCCCGCGTGCGGAAGCTCCCGCGCCCGCCCAGGTAGGCGTCCCGGATCCCGTCGAGCCCGATGATGCGTCCGCCCTGGGGAAGGTCGGGACCGGGCACGAATCGCATCAGGTCGTCGAGGGAGCAGGTGGGGTTGGCGATCAGGTGGCGCGCGGCGCCGATCACCTCGACGAGGTTGTGCGGGGCCATGTTGGTGGCCATGCCGACCGCGATCCCGCTGGCACCGTTGACCAACAGGTTCGGGAACGCGGCCGGGAGCACTGCGGGCTGGAGCAGCTGGTCGTCGTAGTTGGGGATGAAGTCGACGGTCTCCTCGTCGAGGCCGGTGACCATCAGCATCGCGGCGGGAGCCAGCCGCGCCTCGGTGTAGCGGGAGGCGGCCGGGCCGTCGTCGAGCGAGCCGAAGTTGCCGTGGCCGTCGACGAGGGGCAGGCGCATCGTGAAGGGCTGGGCCATCCGGACCAGGGCGTCGTAGATCGCGGTGTCACCGTGCGGGTGGTACTTGCCCATCACGTCACCGACGACGCGGGACGACTTCACGTGACCCCGGTCAGGGCGCAGCCCCATCTCGGACATCGAGAACAGGATGCGGCGCTGCACCGGCTTGAGACCGTCACGTGCGTCAGGCAGGGCGCGCGAGTAGATGACCGAGTAGGCGTACTCGAGGAACGCCCCCTGCATCTCCTCCTCGACGTCGATGTCGACGATCCGCTCGACGTAGCTCTCGTCGGCCGGTGCTGGTGGGGTCTTGCGGGCCATGCGTGCGTGCAACTCCTCGCGGTCGTCCCCGCACGGCGCGGGGATCCCCCCAATCTTGTCTCACTGCTAGACGGTGCCCGTCCCCGACGCGCCGCTGAGCCCGCGTTCGGCTCCGCCCGTCAGCCCGTGCTGGTCCCCGAAGTGACCCCAGTGCACGACTTCGGTCGCCGTCCGGCGCGGGCGGGTGCGGCTTGAGCCCTCCGTCCGCCTGAGCTCGTGGCCCAGGGCCACGACCCCCACGATGCGTCGGTTGCCGGGTATGCCGTGGGCGTGCCGCACGGACGCGTGTCGAGCCGGCGGCACACCGAAGAACAACGCCCCCAGTCCTTGGTCGACGGCGGCCAGGAGCATCAGCAGTGCGGCCATCCCGGTGTCGACGTCCCAGTAGGGGACCGGCCAGCGCGCGGGGTCGCGGTCGGCCCAGCCCTTGTCGGGCTCGGCGTAGCGGTCGAGGTAGGTGTCGGGGTCGGAGAGGCACAGCACCAGCACCGGGGCGGCCGAGACGCCGGCCAACCAGCCGTCCGGCGCGGCGCCGGAAGGCAGCGCCGGGTCGCGGGTGGCATCCCAGAACCGGCCCCGGTCGTCGGGGTCGACGAGCACGAGGAAGTCCCAGCCCTGGCTGAAGCCGGCGCTGGGAGCCCGCTGGGCGGCATACAGGACCTGCTCCAGGGCGATGGCTGGGACCGGGCGGTCGGGGTCGAAGCGGCGCACCATGCGGCGGCGCCTCACCACGTCTGCGAACTCCATGGGGCCATCCTGTCGTGGCGGCCCGTCGTGGCGGTCGCGAGACCCGCGGGGCTGCCTGCGAGACTGGCCGACGACCCACCGCCCAGCCCTGCCAACCCAGCGCCACCCTGCGGCGTCCACGAGGCATGACGACCTTGGCCGCGGTGGCTATCTCGAGAGGGGTGGCAGTGCCGGCGCGAGACCGCGTGGACGTGGAGACGTCCGTCCGTGAGCTCTACGACGTGCACTACGCCCGCCTCGCCGGGTGGACCGCCAAGCTCGTGGGCGACCGCGACCTCGCGCACGACCTCGCGACCGAGGCCTTCCTCAAGCTGTTCCGGGAGTTCGGCCGGGTCGACGACCCGAGGCCATGGCTCTACACCGTCACGGCCAACCTGGTCCGCGACCACTGGCGCAAGCGGGGCCGCGAGGCAGCGGCCTACCGGCGCCACGAGGCCGGCCGCGACGACGTCACGCCCGACGCCGACCACGCCACCACGCTCACCGTGCGGGACGCCGTCGAGGCCCTGCCCGACCGGCTCCGGGTCGTGGTGCTGCTGCACTACTTCGCCGACCTGCCGGTGGCCACCGTGGCCCGGCAGCTCGAGAAGTCCGAGGGAACGATCAAGCGGGACCTGTTCGACGCTCGCCAGCGGATGGCGACGATGCTGGGAGAGATCCGATGAACCGCCACCTGTCAGACCTGCCCGGCGAGGGGGAGCAGCGCGACCCGGTCGCCGACTTCTTCGCCAGGGAGCGCGCCGACATCCACGAGCTGCCGCCCGGTGCCGACCACTGGGACTCGTTGCTGGTCGAGGCGCGCCGTCCGGCGCGTCGCAGCTGGCTGCCCTACCTCGCGGCTGCCGCGGCCGTCGCGGCCGTCGTCGTGGCGGGAGGGGTGGTGTGGGGTAACGGCCGAGGACCGAACACCGACCGGGCCGCCGACGCAGCGAGCTCCACCGCGTCGGTCTCGACGGACAAGGCGACGTCCACCGGCACCTCGACGGCGGTCTCGCCGTCGGCGAGCAGCTCGCCCTCGAGCCCGGTCGGCGCCTCCTCGACCACGACCGCCCCGCTGCCGGTCCCGACCAGCTTCGACCTCGTCTCGATGACCAATGCCGGAGGGAAGCACCTCTTCGCCCTCGGGAGGGCCACCTGCCCCACGGGGGAGTGCACCGCGGTCATCGGGTCCGACGACGACGGGAACACCTGGACCACCCGGGCGTCGTTCACGACGCTCACCAGCCCCGGCGCGCGCAGCACGCCCGACCGCGCGCACCAGGTGGTCGGCATCCGCTTCGCCAACGAGCGGGTCGGCTACGTCTACGGCAGCACGACCATGCGCACGGTCGACGGTGGCCGCACCTGGGACGAGGTCGATGTCGACCGTCGGGTGGTGCTCTCGCTGGAGACCGACGGGAAGCAGGTCTGGATGGCCACCGCACGCTCGTGCCAGCACAACGTGGTGGGGACGGTCCGCGGATGCGAGGACCTCCAGCCGCGCACCGGCGCGGTCAGCGCTGCGACGACCCAGCCGGTGCAGGTGCAGGGGATGCCCGCGGTCGGTGAGAACGCGTGGATCGCCATGGACGGGTCCGACGCCTACTACAACGTGTCATCCACGAGCCCCGCGGGCCCGTGGGCTGCGATGCGACTGAGCGGCAAGCCGGCCGTCCTGCCGGCACCGATGGGCTGTGCCGGCAACAGCGGCATGTGGCTGTCCGGCACGGCCAACGCGCGGGGGACGCTCCTCGCCGTCTGTCCGTCCGCGAACGAGCCCGCCGTCAGCTACGTCCTGGCCACCTCCACGGACCGTGGCGCCACCTGGGCAACCCATCCGGCTCGGGGACTGGGCACGCCGACGGCCACCGGGGTCTGGATCACGGCGACCGACGCCAAGCACCTCGTCGCCGTGAGGCAGGGGCTGGCGTCCAGCACCGGGGGCACGGACCTGCCGACGGCCCTGCTCACCAGTGCCGACGGTGGGGCGTCCTGGCAGCCCGCCGAGCTCACGCCGGGCGGGGCGACCGACTGGGTGGGCGCGGCGGGAGGAACCCTCGTCTACGCCGTGACGGGTGGCCGCTCCTACTGGGTGAGCCACGACTCCGGGGCGACGTTCGAGCAGGTCCCGCTCCGCAGGTAGTCGGGCCGGTCCGGAAGGTGGGTCCACCGGTTCGCGGGCCGTTGGACGTGACATGCTTTCGGCCATGAGTGAGGCCTCGGCGCTCCCGACCGGCTACCCGGTCCTGTGGGAGGCCGACGTCGTCCTGCGAGACGGGTCGGTGGCCCACCTGCGCCCCATCACCCCGGGTGACGTCGACGCGGTCCACCGGTTCCACGCGGGACAGTCCGCCGAGTCGATCTACATGCGGTTCTTCGCGCCCCTGCGCCAGCTGAGCGACCGCGACGTCGCCCGGTTCACCAACGTCGACTACCACGACCGCGTCGCGCTGGTGGCGACCGTGCGCGGCGACATCATCGGCATCGGGAGGTACGACCGGATCACGCCGACGAGCGCGGAGGTGGCCTTCAACATCTCCGACAGCTACCAGGGACGGGGGATCGGGTCGGTCCTGCTCGAGCACCTGGCCGTGATCGCCTGGGAGTCCGGGGTCGAGGAGTTCACCGCCGAGGTGCTGCCGCAGAACCGCAAGATGATCTCGGTGTTCTCGGACGCCGGCTACGAGGTGAGCCGCCGGTTCGAGGACGGTGTCGTCTCGCTCACCTTCCAGATCCAGCCGACCGAGCGGTCGGAGGCCGTCCGACTCTCCCGCGAGCACCGGGCCGAGTCGGTCAGCATGCACTCGGTGCTCTACCCCGACTCGATCGCCGTCGTCGGGGCGAGCCGTCGCGCCGACTCGATCGGTCACCACATCCTCTCCAACATCATCGCCGCCGACTTCAACGGCGCCGTCCACGCCGTGAACCGCGAGGCGATGGAGGTGCTCGGCCTGCCGGCCCACGCGCGGGTCTCCGAGATCCCCGACGACGTCGACCTCGCCGTCGTGGCGGTCCCGGCCGACGAGGTTCTCGACGTCGTGGCCGACTGCGCCGAGGCGGGGGTCAAGACCTTGCTGGTCGTCAGCGCCGGCTTCGCGGAGTCCGGACCGGACGGCGAGCAGCTCCAGTCACGGTTGCTCGCCGCTGCGCGGGAGGCCGGGATGCGGGTCCTCGGCCCCAACTCGTTCGGGGTCATCAACAACGACCCCGCGGTGCGGTTGAACGCCTCGCTCGCCCCGGAGCTGCCACCACCGGGGCGACTCGGCCTCTTCGCCCAGAGCGGGGCCCTCGGAATCGCCGTCCTCGCCTCGGCTGCTCGGCGCGGACTGGGCATCTCCGTCTTCGCCTCGGCCGGCAACCGCGTCGACGTGTCGGGCAACGACTTCATGCAGTACTGGATCGACGACGACAGCACCGATGTGGTCGGGCTCTACCTCGAGTCGATGGGCAACCCGCGCAAGTTCTCGCGCATCGCCAGGCGGCTGGCGTCGACGAAACCCGTCATCGTCGTCAAGTCGGGGGTGTCGTCCTACGGCGTCCCTCCCGGCCACCGCGCACGACACACCCGCGTACGTCCCGAGGCCTTCGACGCGATGCTGCGCCAGGCCGGGGTGATCCGCGTGGAGAACGTCCACCAGATGTTCGACGTGGCCCAGCTCGTCGCGCACCAACCGCTGCCCCAGGGCAACCGGGTGGCGATCGTCGGCAACTCCGACGCGCTGGGGGCGCTGAGTGCCGAGGCCTGCGTCAGCTGGGGGCTCGAGGTGGCCCACGGGCCGGTCTCCCTCCCGAGCGATGCCCGGGGCGAGCGTTTCGCCGAAGCCCTCGCCGACGCCTTCGCAGACCCCGAGGTCGACAGCGTGCTCACCTGCTTCATTCCACCCCTGGTCACCCTCGACGAGGACGTCGCCACCGCGGTGCGAGATGCCGCGATGAAGCACGAAAAGCCTTGCCTTGCAACATTCCTCGGTATGCGCGGAGTCCTCGAGAGGCTGTCCGGCACCGGCACGGATGGGCGCACCACCGTCGTCCCCGCCTATGCCATGCCGGAGGATGCCGTCCGTGCGCTGGCCGCTGCGACGAGGTATGCCGAGTGGCGGTCGCGCGACCGCGGCATACCGGTGCTTCCGGTCGGGATCGACCGCGAGGCGGCCGAGACGTTGGTCGAGAGGGTGCTCGAGGAGTCGCCCGAAGGGCGGCGGCTCACCCTGCAGGAGGTCACCGAGCTGCTGTCCGCGTACGGCATCGAGGTGTGGGGCAGCCTGCCGGCCCGCACCGTCGAGGAGGCGGTGAGCGCGGCCGGGGCGATCGGATACCCGGTCGTGATCAAGTCGGTGGCCCCGCTCATGCGGCACTCGCCGGGTCTGAGCGGGATCCGCGTCGACCTGCGCTCGGAGGCCCAGCTGCGGGAGGCGTTCGAGGGGCTCAACGAGCGACTGGCGCCGATGTCGGCCAACACCTTCGTCATCCAGCGGATGGCCACGCCAGGGGTGTCGTGCGTGGTCCGTTCCGAGGAGGACCCGCTCTTCGGCCCGGTCGTGTCGTTCAGCATCGCCGGACCCCCGACCGAGCTGCTGGGCGACATCGGACACCGGATCCCCCCGCTGACCGACGTGGACGTGTCCGACCTCATCTCCTCGGTGAAGGCCTCACCGATGCTGCACGGGCACCGTGGTGCGGCGCCGGTCCACCGGGCTGCTCTCGCCGACCTGATCGCCCGCGTCTCGGTGCTGGCCGACAACCTGCCCGAGGTGGCCAGCCTCGTGCTCAACCCCGTCAACGCCCACGTCGGGGGAGTCGACGTGCTCGGCGCCGAGGTCACCGTGGCCCCCACGCCGCGACGCAAGGACCAGGCTCGCCGCACGCTCACGTAGTCGGCCCCGACCGGCGGCCCTGCGGACCTAGCCGGAGCGCGCCCTGCCGCCCTAGGGCAAGATGGGGCGCATGGGCTCCACCTCGTCGCACAGTGCCTCCTCACAGAGTGCTGCTGCACCACTCATCCCGCTCCCGGTCGACCTGACGCGGGCCATCGAGCGGGCGGGCTACTACCCGGCCCTCGTGGCCGACGTCGTGCAGGCCGCGCTCGGCGCCGAGGAGGTCGTCTCGCACCTGGTGCACCAGGAGACCACGTTCGACCACGACGTCGTCCGTCGGCACATCACCGTGCTGGCCCTGACCGCCACCCGGCTGGTGATCGCCCACACCGATGACCACACCGACGAACGACCCGGCCACGAGGACGTCGCGACCGCGACGACCGAGAGCGTGCCCCTGTCGGCGGTGCGTGGCGTCATGATCACCCACGTCGTCGCGCGCCCGCAGGAGTACCAGCCGGGCTCGCTCGGCCGGGAGATCACGCTGACCCTGGGCTGGGGGGCGGTCAGCCGGATCGACCTGATGCCCGCGACCTGCGCCGACCCCGACTGCGATGCCGACCACGGCTACGAAGGCAGCGTGGCGTCCGACGACATCTCGTTGCGCATCAGCGCCGACGCCGAGGGCGACGCGGCGCTGCAGCACGCCCTCGGGTTCGCGCGGGAGCTCTCGGCGAGCATCGGCAGCTGAGGTGCGTCGCCTGAGCGGTCAGACCTTCCCCGACCCGACCGGCCTCACCGGCACGGTCGTCCTGACCCGGGCGACCCTCTAGCCGATGCCGCACCAGGGCCTGCTCCCGCCCCGCTACGACGAGTCCGGACTCGCCGGGGTGCTGCCGGCCACCGCCGCCAGCCTCGGCGTGCCGCAGTATGCCGCGGCCGGTCACCTGCCGTTGCCGGACGCCCTGCGCGCAGTCGTGGTCCTCGTGGACGGTCTCGGCTACGAGCTCATCCGACGCAGGGGAGGGCATGCGCCCTTCCTGCGCTCGCTCCTCCCCGCCGCGCGCCGGATCACGGCCGGGTTCCCGGCCACCACCGCCACGTCGATGGGCACCTTCGGCACCGGCCTGCCTCCCGGGTCGCACGGGCTGCTGGGCTACGAGGTGCTGGTGCCGGGCGAGGACCGCCTGGTCAACGAGCTCTCGTGGGAGGACGGGCCGGACCCACTCGCGTGGCAGCCCCAGGAGACGGTCTTCGAGGTCGCCGAGGCGGCCGGGGTCTCCGTGACCCGCGTCGGCCCGGGGTTCTTCGACGGGTCGGGCCTGACGATGGCCGCGGTGCGGGGTGGGCGGTTCCGAGCGGCTGACAGCCTCTCCGACCGGGTGGACGCGACCCTGGCGGCGGTCCGTGCCAGCGCCCGGTCGCTGGTCTACCTGTACTGGGGCGACCTCGACAAGGTGGGGCACGTCCACGGCTGTCAGTCGTGGGAGTGGGGTGACGAGCTCGAGGCGATCGACTCAGAGCTCGCCCGCCTGGTGCGGTCGGTCCCTGGTGACACGGCCGTGCACATCACCGCCGACCACGGCATGGTCGACGCGCCACACGCCCTGCGGATCGACCTCGCGCACGACGCCGAGCTCGCCGCCGGCATCCGCCACGTCGGTGGGGAACCCCGTGCCCTGCAGCTGTACTGCGAGGAGGGGGCCGCTGCCGACGTCGCGGCGACCTGGGCCGACCGTGTGGGGGAGCGGGCGTGGATCCGGACCCGGGAGGAGGCCACCCGCCAAGGCTGGTTCGGCCCGGTGAGCGACGTCAACCGGCCGCGCATCGGCGACCTCGTCGTGGCGATGCGCGACAACTTCGCCATCGTCGACTCCCGCAGGGCCCGTCCACAGCTGCTCGCGCTGCTGGGTCTGCACGGCTCCCTGACCCCCGAGGAGTCCGCCGTGCCGTGGTTCCACGTCCCGGCGCGGGACAACGCCTAGGGTGTCCTCTCGTGGCTGAGCTCGTCTTCTTCTCCGGGACCATGGACTGCGGCAAGTCGACCCTTGCCCTGCAGATGGACCACAACCACCAGGCACGGGGGCGGTCCGGCCTGATCTACACCAAGCTCGACCGCGCCGGGAGCGACGTGCTGTCGTCCCGGCTCGGGCTGTCGACCGCGGCCCACGAGGTGAGTGACGACCTCGACTTCTGGGACGCCGTCGTCGAGCACGCGACCAGTGGGCTGCGCGTCGACTACCTCATCTGCGACGAGGTGCAGTTCTACACGCCGGTCCAGGTGGAACAGCTGGCCAAGCTGGTCGACGAGATGGGTATCGACGTCTTCGCGTTCGGCATCACCGCCGACTTCCGGACCCAGCTGTTCCCCGGCTCGCGACGGATGATCGAGCTCGCCGACCGGGTGCAGGTGCTCCAGGTCGAGGCGCTGTGCTGGTGTGGTCGTCGCGCCACGCACAACGCCCGCGTGGTGGACGGCGTGATGGTGGTGGAGGGCGAGCAGGTCGTGGTGGGCGACACCAAGCCCGGCACCGAGACCCTCGTGGAGTACGAGGTGCTGTGCCGCCGACACTTCATGCGACGGATGAACTCGGCGGCCGCGCGGGCCGCCGCCA
This sequence comes from Pedococcus sp. P2_A3, assembly GCF_056405035.1. Classification (NCBI taxonomy): domain Bacteria; kingdom Bacillati; phylum Actinomycetota; class Actinomycetes; order Micrococcales; family Intrasporangiaceae; genus Pedococcus; species Pedococcus sp. P2_A3. The sequence continues at coordinate 81,437 of NZ_JBFUCW010000012.1, forward strand.
CGTCACCCGACACCTTGCCGTTCGACCTCGACGTCTGCCCGGTGCCCCAGGGCTAGTCCCGCGGCTTGGCCCCGAACATGACGTCATCCCAGCTGGGCACGCTGCGTCGGGCTGACTTCTTGCCCGAGCCCGCGGCGGGTCGGTGGGGGGCCGGGTCACCTGCCTGCGGCCCAGGAGCGTCCTCGGCGTCCGCACCGGTGTCCGAGTCGTCATGGTCGTCATGGTCGGCTTGGTCGTCCGGAGCGCTGTCCTCGGTGGCTCCCTCAGGTGCGGACGGCGCAGGCGCAGCGGGGAGGACGTCGTGGCCGACGGAGCTGTCCTCGAGAGACTCGTCGAGAGGGTGCGGACCCCGCGCTGCCGGCGGAGGCGGCATCGACTCGGGGTCGTAGGCCAGGTCCTCGAGCGGCAACGCGTCGGCGCGGGGGGCGTCGTCGCCGGGGGTCTGGGTGGCCGCGCTCTTGCGTCGGCGCGGCCGGCCCCGGTGCGATGCGCGCTCGCGCATGGCCGACATCAGGTCGAGCGGCTCGTCACCGGATGCGCTCGAGGGGGACGTCGAGCGTGCCGCCGCCCGGCGTGCCGACCCGACGCCGCCCTCGGCCTCGACGTCGTAGACGGTGGTCGCCCGGACGGGGGCGGAGACGAGGTGGGGTGCCGGGAGGGGCGAGCTCGAGCCGGCGACGTCGTCCTCACTGAGCCAGCGGGCCTCGTCGTCGGCCGCGGCCACGGTGCGAGCCTGCACGTCGAACGCCCAGCGAGCCTGCCGCTCGCGACCGCCGGCCGGGAAGGTGAGGATGATGGTCCAGTCGCCCTCGGTGCCGCGTGCGGAGTCCCAGTCGGCTGAGTCAGGGTCGACGCCACGCCCGGAGAGTCGCTGGCTCACGCGGGCGGACAGGGTGGGAGCGCTGGCGCCGGCTGCCGAGCGGCCCCGCAGCCTGACGGCGCGGGCCAGCCCCGCGACATACTCGCGCTCGGCGAGGATGGGACCCTCGTAGCGACGGACCTTCTCCACCGGCCACCCGGACCGCTGGGCGACCTCGTCGGCCGAGAGCCCGCCACGGATCAGGGCCTGCACCTCGCGGGGGCGCATGCCACCGTCGATCTCGATCTGGAGCTGGCCCAGCCGGGGCCGGTCACGGCGGGCGGCCGCGCGCAGGGGTTCGTCGAGCTGCACGCGAAAGCGTGTTCCCTCGGCGTCGGACAGCAGCAGGTGCTGGCCGTCCTCATGGACCCCGATCAGGCGCAAATCCCGCATTGCCATCGTCTCCAGTATCGGCATGGTCTCCCGTATGGCCCTCGTTCGTGGATCGGGCACCGTCCCGCTGACTCTGCCATCCCCGAGGGCGAGGCGAAAGCGCCCACGCCGCAACGGTAGTTTTGACCTGCGATGCTCACCTTCGACGCACACCTCCAACTGGCCCTCGACCTCGTCGGGGTGTTCGCCTTCGCGCTGTCCGGTGGACTGGTGGCCGTGAAGAAGCGGCTCGACCTGTTCGGGGTGCTGGTCCTGTCCGGGGCGGCCGCCCTGGGTGGTGGGGTGATCCGCGACGTGCTCATCGGCGCGCTGCCGCCCGTGGGCATCTCCGACTGGCGGCTGCTGACCTGCGCCCTCGTCGCAGGTCTGGTCACCTTCCTCTACCACCCCGGCGTCGAGCGCATCTCCCGCTTCGTGCGCGTCCTGGACGCCGCGGGCCTGGCGGTGTTCGCGATCGGCGGCTCGCTCAAGGCCCTCGGGGCCGGCATGGACCCGCTCACGTCCGTCATCGTCGGCGGCATCACGGCGGTCGGTGGCGGCATCATCCGCGACGTCCTGGCCGGGCAGGTGCCCGAGGTCCTGCGGCGCGAGATGTACGCCCTCCCGGCGCTGCTCGGCTCGATCCTGATCGTCACCGCCCACCACTACGACGTGGTCAACTCCTTCACCATCTGGGGGTGTGTCGCCATCGTCTTCGCCATGCGGATGGTGGCGGTCGTCCTCGACGTCCACGCACCCAAACCCCTGCGCACTGGAGACCTCACATGAACGGACCCACGCCATGACCGCCGACCCGCGCCCCCTCGAGCCCTACGACGGGATCCTGTTGTTGTCGTTCGGGGGGCCGGAGAAGCCGGAGGACGTGCTGCCCTTCCTGCGTACGGTCACCGCGGGCAAGAACATCCCGGACGAGCGTCTCGAGGAGGTGGGCGAGCACTACTACGGTTTCGGCGGGCGCAGCCCGATCAACGACCAGAACCGCGCCCTGCTGGCGGCCCTGCGCGCCGAGCTGGACCGGCGCGACATCTCGACGCCCGTGATCTGGGGCAACCGCAACTTCACGCCGTTCACGGCCGAGGCCCTCGCCGAGGCCGGCTCCCTCGGCATGCAGCGCCTGGTCACCGTGGTCACGAGTGCCTACTCCTCCTACTCCTCCTGCAGGCAGTACCGCGAGGACCTGGCCGCGGCCCAGGAGTCGGTGGCGGAGTCCGGCACGGTGATCGAGCTCGACAAGGTCCGCCCGTACGCCAACCACCCCGGATTCGCGCGCGCCAACACCAGGCTGGTGACCGAGGCGGTGCGCGGGGTGATGCGCGACGGCGTGGAGGCGACGGCTGTCCGCCTCCTCTTCGTCACCCACTCCATCCCCACCGCGATGGACGACACCTCCGGGCCCGGCGACGGGGAGGGCAACGCCTACAGCCACCAGCACCTCGCCCTCGGGGCGGCGATCACCGACGAGGTCAACGCGACGCTCGACACCGAGCTCTCGGGCGAGCTGGTGTTCTGCTCGCGGTCGGGCCCGCCGTCCCAGCCGTGGCTCGAGCCTGACGTGAACGACCGCCTGGAGGAGCTGGCCGAGGAGGGCGCCCAGGTCGTGGTGGTGGCGCCGATCGGCTTCGTCTCCGACCACATGGAGGTCGTGTACGACCTCGACACCGAGGCGGCGGCGACGGCCGAGCGGCTCGGGCTCCGTCTGGTGCGGGTGCCCACCGTCGGGATCGACCCCGAGTTCGTGTCGGGCCTCGTCGACCTCGTGGAGGAACGCGCCGCCCAGGCTCGCGGTGAGGAGCCCCCGACGCCGGCGTGGCCGGGCCGGGCACCCATGCCCTCGGTCTGCGCTCCCGGCTGCTGCCCCAACCTGCGTGCGGCCAAGCCGGCCCTGTGCGGACGGGACTGACCGTGGACCTCGCCACCCCCGACGACGCCACCCCCGACGACGTCACCCTCGAGGCGCTCGAGTCCATCGCGGTCGAGGTGGCGGTGGAGGCCGGCCGGCTCATCGTCGACGAGCGGCCGGCGAACCTGGGCGTCTCGAAGACCAAGAGCACCGCGACCGACGTCGTCACGGTGATGGACCAGCGCGCGCAGGACCTCCTGCGCAGGCGGCTGCACGAGGCCCGTCCCCAGGACGGCTTCCTCGGTGAGGAGGAGGGTGGCACGGACGGACGGTCCGAGATCACCTGGGTCGTCGACCCCATCGACGGCACCGTCAACTACCTGTACGGCATTCCCTCGTATGCGGTGTCCGTCGCCGCCGTCGTCGGCGACCCCACCACCGGCGGAGCCTGGCGCCCCGTGGCGGGGGCAGTGGTCAACCCGGTGACCGGCGAGGTCTTCGGGGCCCGGGCCGGGGGCGGCTCCTGGCTGCGGGCGGGACGGTCGGGGCCACGCCGTCTCGAGCTGGCCGACCCGCCGCCGCTGGGCCATGCCCTGGTGGGCACCGGCTTCGGCTACGACACGGTGCGGCGCCGCTGGCAGGCCACCGTCCTGCTCGACGTGCTGCCCGAGGTGCGGGACATCCGCCGACTCGGCAGCGCTGCCCTCGACATCTGCTCGGTCGCGGCGGGAAGCCTCGACGCCTACTACGAGCGTGGCCTCAACCCGTGGGACATGGCCGCGGCCTGGCTCGTGCTCGTCGAGGCCGGCGGGGTGTTCACTGGTCTGGACGGCGAGCCCCCCACCGACCGGATGGTGGTCGCCGCGGCGCCCACGCTGCATACCGCCCTGCACGACGTGGTGCGGCGCGCGGCGGGTCGGGCCGGGGTCGACGCGACCCTCTGAGGGACCTTCCCGTAGCGGGGCGCCGGGTGGTCAGGCGGCGTGGTAGTTGCTGAGCTCGGGGATGCGCAGACCGTGCTCGGAGGCGAGTCGAGCCAGGTTCTCGAGCTCTGCCTCACGGACGGTGGCGAGGTAGTCGTCGCCGGACTCCTGGGCGTTGCGCAGGGACTGGACGGCGCGGGCTGCGCGCTGGGTGATCTCGGTGTGGAACTCGGTCATGGTGCACCCCTCTCTTCGTGTGTCAGATCGTGGTTCACGAGTCGGGTCGGCCGGGCCGGAGGTGAGGACTCTACGGGTTCAGACGCCGGGAGGGGGAGTCGGGGTTGCCCCTCGTGGGTGAATCTTGGGTGAACCCAGACCAGCGCTTGGGGGTGGCGCGGGTGGGGCCACCGGGTGCCTTCGAGGTGGTTATGGGGTGTTTCTGGGGTGGTTCTGGGACGGTTCGGGGACGGTTGGGTGGACTGGCCGGAGGTGCTGCGGCGGCGCGGCCTGGCTGGATCTGGACGCGATGGTGACGCGGCGCCGCGGATAGGGCACAATCCCGCCCTGCAGCGGGCACAAAACCGTGGGCACCAGCGTTACACGGGCGAATCGTATTGCCGGGACACCGGCCGATCGTTTTTCCCGAGCTTCGGGAAGACCCAGAACGACGACAGAACAGGGAGAGCGACAGCGACCATGGCGACTGACTACGACGCGCCGCGCAAGACCGATGACGAGCTGTCCGAGGACTCGATCGAGGAGTTGAAGTCCCGCCGCGTCGACAAGAGCGCCTCGAGCGTCGACGTCGACGAGACGGAACAGGCCGAAGGCTTCGAGCTGCCCGGTGCGGACCTGTCCGGAGAAGAGCTCTCGGTGCGGGTCATCCCGCGCCAGTACGACGAGTTCACCTGCTCACGGTGCTTCCTCGTGCACCACCGCAGCCAGCTGGCTTCCGAGTCCGGCGGCCAGATGGTGTGCCGGGAGTGCGCCGCGTAGGTGAGCAATCACACGGTGGACGGGTCGGTGCGTGACGCGCCACCGTCCGACTCAGGGATAGGGTCAGTCCACGTGACTGGCCCTTCCCTCGTTCCGCCCTCGACGGCCGTGGAGGTCCCGGAGGCCCGTGAGGCCTCGGAGGCCCGTGAGTCCCGTGACGCCCTGGAGGCTCCGGTGCCTGTGGGGACGCCCGGCGCAGTGGCCGAGGGAGCGCCCCTCGCGTTGCCCGTCGCTGTGCGGCGGCTCGACCCCGAGCTTCCCCTCCCGTCCTACGCCCACCCCGGCGACGCCGGAGCGGACCTCTGCGCGGCGACCGAGGTCAGGCTCGAACCGGGCGAGCGGGTGCTGGTGCCGACCGGGGTGGCGCTCGCGATCCCGGACGGCTGGGTCGGGTTGGTGCACCCTCGCTCCGGCCTCGCCGCCAGGCACGGCATCAGCATCGTCAACGCTCCGGGCACCGTGGACTCGGGCTACCGCGGCGAGATCCTGGTCAACCTGGTCAACCTCGACCCTCGTGACGCCTTCACCGTGCGTCGTGGCGACCGCATCGCGCAGCTGCTGGTCCAGCAGGTCGCGCGCGTGCAGTTCCACGAGGTTGATTCGCTCCAAGACACCCCGCGGGGTGACACTGGACACGGTGCCAGTGGTGGCTTCGGCGACCACACCCCGACAACGAAGGACTGACTCACCAGTGGGCATTTTCCGACGCGGCAAGAACTCCGACGCGGTCGACACCGCAGACACCGTCGGGGCGGTCGACGGAGTCGAACCGGCCGGCGGCGCTGACTCCGGCGACCCGACCAGCGACGACCCCGGCGACAGCCCGGGCCAGCTCGCGGGCGGCGACCGGGCGGGGGACGGCACCGACACCCTTGAGGCCTCCGAGGCATCCGGATCCGGTGCGGTCCGCTCGGCGGACGGGGCCACCGTCGCTGGTCCGTTCGACGCCGCAGAGGTGCCGGACGACGACGGTCGGCTCGACCTCGGCGCGTTGCGCATCATGGGTGTGCCCGGCATGGAGCTGCGGCTGGAGATCGACGAGACCGCCAACCAGGTCGTCGGGGCCACCGCCGTCATCGGCGACTCCGCCGTGCAGATCCAGGCCTTCGCAGCCCCGAAGACGATGGGCATCTGGGACGACATCCGGTCCGAGATCGCCGAGTCGATCCTCGCGCAGGGTGGCACGGCCGACGAGGCGCACGGGCCGTTGGGCCCCGAGCTGCGCACCAGGATGCCCTCGGCAGGTCCGGACGGACGGACCGTCTTCGCCCCGGCCCGTTTCGCTGGTGTCGACGGTCCGCGCTGGTTCCTGCGCGCGGTGTTCTCTGGCCGCGCCGCCATCGAGGACGCTGCGGCGGAACCGCTGCTCGACGTCGTCCGCAGCACCGTCGTCGTGCGCGGCGACGCCGCCATGGCCCCGCGCGAGATGCTGGTCCTCAAGCTGCCCGACGAGGTGCAGACACCCGGTGCCGAGGGCACTCCCGACGGTGCCACCTCCGAGGGTGAGCCGGGCTCGTCGGCTCACGTGGACGACCTCAAACCGTTCGAGCGCGGACCCGAGATCACCGAGGTCAGGTAGGACGTCATCATGGCCATCAAGCAACCCGTCACCGCAGCGCCGCGCGCCGACCACACGCGCAAGTCGCCCCTGTCCCGCCTGGGTGACCGCCTGACCAAGTCAGTCACCCAGATCGAGGCCGACGAGCTGCAGGAGGACTCCGCCCGGATGGGCTGTACGCCCATGTGCGACCTGCAGGACCGTCAGGAGGCGACCGTCTCCGGCACGGTCCGCGCCGTGACCCTGCGCCCCCGCGTCAACGTGCCGGCACTGGTCATCGACCTCTACGACGGCAGCCGCACGATCAACCTGGTGTGGCTGGGCCGTCGCACCATCGGCGGGATCGAGCCCGGCACCTACCTGCGGGCCCACGGACGCGTGACCTACACCCGTGGCACGCCGACGATCTTCAACCCGTCGTACGAGATCGTCCCGCTGCGTGCCCACTGACCCCGGGCCCGGCGCCACCGTCGAGGAGCTGATCCGCCACCGGTTGTCGACCGCCCTGGGTGGGTGGCGTGGCTCGGTCGAGACGGCGCTGCCCACGATCGCCTTCGTCGTGCTGTGGGTGTCGCGCAAGGACCTCGTGGTGGCCATCGTCGCCTCGGTCGCGGTGACCGCAGTCCTGGCTGTCGTGCGCCTGGCCCAGCGACAGAGCCTGCAGTACGTGCTGTCCGCGGTGTTCCCGACGGCCATCGCGGCGTTCTTCGCCCTGCGCACCGGGAAGGCCGAGGACGCCTTCCTGCCCGGCATCATCTGGAACGCCGTGATGCTCACGGTGGCCTTGGTGTCCGTCGCGCTGCGGTGGCCGCTGGTGGGCTTCATGGTCGGCGCGGGTGACCCGCGGATGGCCGACGACCCGGTCGGGTGGCACCGTGACCGCGGGCTCGTGCGGGTCTGCCAGCGGCTCACCCTGGTGCTCGTCGCCCTCTTCGTCGTGCGCCTCGTGGTGATGGTGCCGCTCTACCTCGCGAGCGAGGTGGCACTGCTCGGGGTCGCGAAGGTCGTGCTGGGGTGGCCGCTGTGGCTGGCCGGCATCGGCGTGATGGGCCTGCTGCTCGTCAAGGGACACACCCCGGCCGAGCTGGACACCGCCGAGCTGGACACCGCCGGACTGGACGCCGCCGAGCTGGACGAGCGAGCCTGAGGGGCGAGCCCGAGGACGAGGTTCACTCCTCGCCGCGCGGCACCCTCTGACCGGGGCTGAGCATCGCCTCGAGCTCGTCCTCGAACTCCGGAGTCGAGATGAAGAGCAGCTCGTCGTGCGGCTCGAGCGAGTCGTCACGGCTGGGCGCGATGGGGTGGTCCTCGCGGATGATCCCGACCAGCACGGTCTCGCCGGGGAAGTCGACGTCGCCGACCCGCTTGCCGGCATACGGGCTGTCGGGCGGGAGGGTCAGCTCGACCATGGTGGCCTTGCCCTGCTGGAACTGGAAGATCCGCACGAGGTCGCCGACGCTCACGGCCTCCTCGACCAGGGCCGTCATGAGGCGTGGGGTGGAGACGGCCACATCGACGCCCCAGGCCTCGTCGAACATCCACTCGTTCTTGGGGTTGTTGACGCGGGCGACCGTGCGGGGCACCCCGAACTCGGTCTTGGCCAGGAGTGACACGACCAGGTTGACCTTGTCGTCACCCGTCGCGGCGACGACCACGTCGCACTCGGCCAGACCGGCTTCGTGCAGGGCCGTGATCTCGCAGGCGTCGGCGAGCAGCCAGTTCGCGTCAGGGATCTTGCTGGCCTGGACGTCCTTGCGCTCGCGGTCCATGAGGAGCACCTGGTGCCCGTTGTGCAGCAGCTCGCGGGCGATCGAGCGGCCCACGCTGCCTGCACCGGCGATGACGACGCGCATGTGTGGTTCCTTCGTGCTCAGTGTTCGGTCACGGCGGGTGGTCCGTCGAGCGTGCGCTCGACGGAGGGCAGCTCGGCCGCCAGCGCGGCCAGGTGGAGCAGGTCGCCCTCCTGGAAGACGCTGTCCGCGGCCGGGAGCGTGGCCACACCGAGCCTGGTCAGGTATGCCGCGCGGGCGCCGGTCGCCTCCTCCAGCTCGGTGATGCGCCGCCCGACCCACGCAGGGTTGACGGTCACTTCCGCGATGACGACGGCGCCCGAGGGGTCGACCAGCTCGGGCACGTGTCCCTGGGGGAGCAGGCGCCGCATCATCTGGTCGGCCGTCCACTTGACCGTCGCCACCGTGGGGATGCCGAGGCGCTGGTAGACCTCGGCGCGACCGGGGTCGTAGATGCGCGCGACGACGTGTTCGACACCGAAGGTCTCACGGGCCACGCGAGCCGCGAGGATGTTGGAGTTGTCACCACTGGAGACTGCCGCGAAGGCGTAGGCGTCGGCGATGCCGGCCTCGTGCAGGGTGTCGCGGTCGAACCCGACCCCGGTCACGCGGCGACCCTCGAACGAGGACCCGAGACGGCGGAAGGCCGACTCCTCCTGGTCGATGATCGCGACGTCGTGGCCCTGGTTCTCGAGGCTGTGCGCGAGGGAGGAACCCACCCGGCCGCAGCCCATGATGACGAAATGCACGTCGCCGACGCTACACCGCGCTGTCCCACCGCCGCAGGGCGCCGCGCAGTGGTGGATACCGCGCCCTAGAGTGTTGGCCGTGCCCAACTCTTCACGTGTCGTCAAGCGGGTGCTCGTCGGACGCGCCATGCGCAGTGACCGCTTGGGCGACACCCTCCTGCCGAAGCGGCTCGCGTTGCCGATCTTCGCCAGTGACGCGCTTTCCTCGGTCGCGTACGCCCCGGACGAGATCTTCCTGACCCTCGGTCTGGCCGGTGGCTTCCTCGCCCTGACCCACTCGTGGGAGATCGGGCTGTGCGTCGTCGGAGTCATGCTCGTCGTCGTCGCGTCCTACCGACAGAACGTCCACGCCTACCCGTCAGGTGGTGGCGACTACGAGGTGGCGACCACCAACCTCGGGCCGAAGGCCGGGCTCACCGTGGCCGCGTCCCTCCTCGTCGACTACGTCCTCACCGTGGCGGTGTCGATCTCGTCGGGTGTGCAGAACGCGGCAGCGGCGTTGCCCTTCATCCGCGGCCACGAGGTGATCGTCGCCGTCGGCCTGGTGACCTTGCTCACCGCGATGAACCTGCGCGGGGTGCGCGAGTCCGGCAAGGCGTTTGCGCTGCCGGTCTACCTCTTCATGGCCAGTGTCATCGGGATGGGCATCGTCGGCTTGATCCGCGAGGTCACCGGGACGCTGCCGCAGGCCGAGAGCGCCGGGCTGACGTTGGCACCGGAGAAGGGCTTCGAGTCGCTGGGCAGCTTCGCGATGATGTTCCTGCTGCTGCGTGCCTTCTCGTCAGGGTGTGCCGCGCTGACCGGCGTCGAGGCGATCTCCAACGGTGTCCCCGCCTTCCAGAAGCCCAAGAGCCGCAACGCCGCGACCACCCTGCTCCTCATGGGGGTCATCGCGATCACGATGCTCATGTCGATGCTGACGCTGGCCAAGTGGACCGGCATCAAGTTCGCCGAGGACCCAGCCACCCAGCTGCTGCGCGACGGCAAGCCGGTGGGGGACAGCTATGTTCAGGACACCATCATGGGACAGGTGGCCAAGGCGGTCTTCTCCGGCTTCCACCCGGGAGTCATCCTCGTCTCGATCGTCGCAGGCCTGATCCTCATCCTCGCGGCCAACACGGCCTTCAACGGGTTCCCGGTACTGGCCTCGATCCTGGCCAAGGACGGCTACCTGCCCCGCCAGCTGCACACCCGCGGCGACCGGCTGGCGTTCTCCAACGGCATCCTCATCCTCGCCGGCGCCGCCGCCCTGCTCATCGTGATCTACAACGCCGAGGTCACCAAGCTGATCCAGCTCTACATCGTGGGCGTCTTCGTGTCGTTCACGCTGAGCCAGACCGGCATGATCCGGCACTGGAACCGCCACCTGCGCCTCGAGCGTGACGCGACCGTGCGCCGTCGGATGATGCGCAGCCGGGTCATCAACGCGGTGGGCGCCACCATGTCGGGCACCGTCCTGATCGTGGTGCTGCTCACCAAGTTCCTGCTCGGGGCGGGCTACGCCATCGCGGCGATGATCGTGATCTTCTTCGTCATGGTGCGGATCCACCGGCACTACGAGCGCGTCCGTGCCGAGCTGCGGATCAGTGAGGACGACATGGACGCCCAGATGCTGCCCAGCCGCGTCCACGCGATCGTCCTGGTGTCCAAGATCCACAAGCCCACCCTGCGGGCCCTGGCCTACGCCCGCGCGACCCGTCCCTCGAAGCTCGAGGCGATCACCGTCAACGTCGAGCCCGACGAGACCAAGGCGCTGCAGGAGGAGTGGGACCGGCGCGACATCCCCGTGCCCCTCAAGGCACTCGACTCGCCGTACCGTGAGATCACCCGCCCCGTCGTGGAGTACGTCAAGTCCCTGCGCTCCGGCCACCCGCGGGACGTCGTCGTGGTCTACATCCCGGAGTACGTGCTGGGCAAGTGGTACGAGCAGGTCCTGCACAACCAGAGCGCCCTGCGGCTCAAGGGCCGTCTGCTCTTCACGCCCGGGGTGATGGTGGCCAGCGTGCCGTGGCAGCTCGCCTCGTCCGAGGGCCAGGAGGAGCGGTTCGACGGCCCCACCGCGGGCTCGGTCCGCCTCGGGCAGTGACCACCAGTCCGCCCGCTCCAGCAGCGCTCGTCGTCGGCGACGTCTTGACCCTCGACGTGGGTGCCGTGGCCCACGGCGGGTTCTGCGTCGCCCGCCACGAGGGGCGCGTCGTCTTCGTCCGTCACGCGTTGCCGGGTGAGCGCGTCAACGCCCAGGTCACCGAGGCCCGGGAGGGACAGCGGTTCGTCCGGGCCGACTGCGTCGAGGTGCTCGACGCCAGCCCCCACCGCGTCAGCCCGCCGTGCCGGTATGCCGGGCCGGGCCTGTGTGGGGGTTGCGACTTCCAGCACGCCACGCTCGAACACCAGCGAGAGCTCAAGGCGAGCGTCGTCCGCGAGCAGTTCTCGCGTCTGGCCAAGCAGGAGGTCGAGGTCGTCGTCGAGCCTCTTCCGGGTGACGGGGACGGGCTGGGGTGGCGCACGCGGGTGGAGTTCGCGGTGGACGACTCGGGTCGGGCCGGGCTGCGGGGGAGCCGCTCGCACGACATCGTGCCGGTCGACACGTGCCTCATCGCGGATCCACGGATCCTCGCCACCGGGGTGCTCTCCCGCGACTGGTCCGGAGACTCCGCCGTCGACGTGGTTGCCCCGTCCCAGGGTGACGCGGTGGTGGTCGCGGTCCCGAGTGGCGACGCGGACGTTCCTGTCATCACGGAAAACGTTGCTGCGCAGACCTTCTCGGGCACCTTCGAGGTGTCCGCGCGGGGCTTCTGGCAGGTGCACCCAGGGGCGGCGTCGACCTTCGTCGACACCGTCACGGGCATGCTCCGGCCCAGGGCGGGCGAGACCGCCCTCGACCTGTATGCCGGGGTGGGCCTCTTCGCCGCCGCGCTCGCGCAGCACGTGGGGGAGTCGGGCAAGGTCGTCGCGGTGGAGTCCGACCCGCAGGCCATCGCGTCCGCGGCAGCCAACCTCGCGGCATACCCCTCGGTGGCGGTGGTCCGCGCCCGGGTCGACGACGCATTCGGGGTGCCCCGCACCAGCCGCTCGGGACCCACCCGTCACCGGGCGCAACGGCAGCGCAAGCTGCGTCGTCACCCGCTCCTTCCCTTGCGCGCGGACCTCGTGGTGCTCGACCCTCCGCGCACCGGCGCCGGGCGGGACGTCACCACCCAGGTCGCGGCCCTGGCCCCCCGGGCGATCGCCTATGTCGCGTGCGACCCCTCGGCGCTGGCCCGCGACTCGGCGTTCCTTGCGGCGGCCGGGTACGAGCTGGGGGAGCTGCGGGCCTTCGACGCCTTCCCGATGACCCACCACGTGGAGTGCATCGCCCTGTTCACGCGGACCGCCGCGTGACCGGAGCCGGGGCCTCGGCCCCGTGGGTGGGACTCCCCACTTTCGCGGCGCGCAGCCTTGGAGCAGGATCAGACACAAGGCCTGACCGACGTGATATCTTGACGTCAAGATAAATCGAACGAGCACACGCACCGCAGCGAGTGACGCCACGGTGCACCCCAGAGCATCGATTCCGAGCATCGAAGGAGCAGGCAGTGGCCAGCACGAACAGCTTCAACGCCCACGGTGAGCTGAAGGTCGGTGACAACTCCTACGAGGTCTACCGGCTCAACGCGGTCGAGGGCAGCGAGACCCTCCCGTACAGCCTGAAGGTTCTGCTGGAGAACCTCCTGCGCACCGAGGACGGCGCCAACATCACCGCCGACCACATCCGCGCCCTGGGCGCCTGGGACGAGAACGCCGAGCCCGACACCGAGATCCAGTTCACGCCGGCCCGCGTCCTCATGCAGGACTTCACCGGGGTGCCCTGCATCGTCGACCTGGCCACTATGCGCGAGGCCGTCGCCGACCTCGGCGGCGACGCGGCGAAGATCAACCCGCTCAGCCCGGCCGAGATGGTCATCGACCACTCCGTCATCATCGACGTGTTCGGTCGCGCCGACGCCTTCGAGAAGAACGTCGAGATCGAGTACCAGCGCAACGGCGAGCGCTACCAGTTCCTGCGCTGGGGCCAGACCGCGTTCGAGGACTTCAAGGTGGTCCCGCCCGGCACCGGCATCGTCCACCAGGTCAACATCGAGCACCTGGCTCGCACGGTCATGGTCCGCGACGGCGTGGCCTACCCCGACACCTGTGTCGGCACCGACTCACACACCACGATGGTCAACGGCCTCGGCGTGCTCGGCTGGGGCGTCGGCGGCATCGAGGCGGAGGCGGCCATGCTCGGCCAGCCCGTCTCCATGCTCATCCCGCGCGTCGTCGGCTTCAAGCTGTCGGGCTCGATCCCCGCGGGAGCGACCGCGACCGACGTGGTGCTGACCATCACCGAGCAGCTGCGCGCCCATGGCGTGGTCGGCAAGTTCGTCGAGTTCTACGGCGAAGGTGTCTCGGCCGTGCCGCTCGCCAACCGGGCCACCATCGGCAACATGAGCCCCGAGTTCGGCTCCACCTGCGCGATCTTCCCGATCGACGACGTGACCTTGGAGTACCTGCGCCTCACCGGCCGCAGCGACGAGTCCGTCGCCCTGGTCGAGGCGTACGCCAAGGAGCAGGGCATGTGGTTGCAGGCCGGTCCCGACCAGCCCGAGGCCCGCTACTCCGAGCGGCTCGAGCTCGACCTGTCCACCGTCGTGCCGTCGATCGCTGGGCCCAAGCGCCCCCAGGACCGCATCGCCCTCACCGATGCCAAGGACGCCTTCCGCAAGGTGCTGCCGACCTACGTCGCCCACCACGAGGGCGACGCCGGCGCGGCCTCGTCGTTCCCGGCCAGCGACCCCTCACCCCAGGGCAGCACCGACGGCACCAACGGCGGCGACAAGCCGGCCTCTGAGGGCGATGGCGCAGGCCGTCCGTCGAAGAAGGTCACCGTCACGACTCCCGAGGGGGCGTCGTTCGAGATCGACCACGGCATCGTGTCGATCGCCTCGATCACCAGCTGCACCAACACGTCGAACCCGTCGGTCATGATGGCCGCGGCGATGCTGGCCAAGAACGCCGTCGACCGTGGCCTCACCGTGGCTCCGTGGGTCAAGACGTCGATGGCGCCGGGGTCGAAGGTCGTGTCCGACTACTACGAGAAGGCCGGCATGTGGCCCTACCTCGAGAAGCTCGGGTTCCACCTGGTCGGGTACGGCTGCACCACGTGCATCGGCAACTCCGGTCCGCTCTCCGACGAGATCTCCGCAGCCATCAACGAGAACGACCTCGCGGTCGTGTCGGTGCTGTCCGGCAACCGGAACTTCGAGGGTCGGATCAACCCCGACGTGAAGATGAACTACCTGGCCTCGCCGCCGCTGGTCATCGCCTACGCGCTCGCCGGCACCATGGACTTCGACTTCGACTCCGAGCCGCTCGGGCAGGACACCGACGGCAAGGACGTCTTTCTCAAGGACCTGTGGCCGGCTCCCGCCGACGTCGAGCGGACCATCGCCGCGAGCATCAACAAGGAGATGTTCACCAGCGACTACGCCGACGTGTTCGCCGGCGACGAGCGCTGGCGGTCGCTCCCGACGCCCGAGGGCAAGACGTTCGACTGGGCCGACGACTCGACCTACGTGCGCAAGCCTCCCTACTTCGACGGCATGACGATGGAGACCACACCGGTCGCCGACATCTCCGGCGCCCGTGTCCTGGCCAAGCTGGGCGACTCGGTCACCACCGACCACATCAGCCCGGCCGGCTCGATCAAGGCCGACAGCCCGGCGGGCAAGTACCTCGCCGAGCACGGGGTGGACCGCAAGGACTTCAACTCCTACGGCTCGCGTCGTGGCAACCACGAGGTGATGATCCGCGGCACGTTCGCCAACATCCGCCTCAAGAACCTCCTGCTCGACGGCGTCGAGGGGGGCTTCACGAGGAACTTCCTGTCCGGTGGTGAGCAGACGACCATCTACGACGCCTCCGCCGCATACCAGGAGGCCGGTGTCCCGCTGGTCATCCTCTCGGGCAAGGAGTACGGCTCCGGCTCGTCGCGCGACTGGGCAGCCAAGGGCACGCGCCTGCTGGGTGTCCGCGCGGTCATCGCCGAGTCCTACGAGCGGATCCACCGCTCGAACCTCATCGGCATGGGCGTGATCCCGCTGCAGTACCCCGCGGGTGAGTCGGCCGAGTCGCTGGGCCTTGACGGCACCGAGACGATCTCGATCTCGGGCATCACCGAGCTCAACGAGGGCCGGACCCCGAAGACCGTGAAGGTGTCCGCGGTCCGTGACGGCGCCAAGCCGGTGGAGTTCGACGCGGTCGTCCGCATCGACACCCCCGGAGAGGCCGACTACTACCGCAACGGCGGCATCCTGCAGTACGTCCTGCGGTCGCTCGTCAACAGCTGAGTCTCGTTCTCCCGCAAAACCACTGAGGGGTATGCCGCGTGGTCACCACGCGGCATACCCCTCGGTCGTTCGGCAGCGAAGAACCGGGGATGGCTCGGTCCGGGCCGGTGCGACTACGTGCCCTGCTGGAGGATCCGGATGGCGTTCCCGAACGGGTCACGCACGCCCAGGTCGGTGCCGTAGAAGTGTTCGGTCGGCTCCTGGGTGAAGTCGGTGACCCCGCGCTCCTTCAGGGTGTCGTAGAGCGCGCGGGCGTCGTCGGTGATGAAGACCAGCCCACCGAGCGCGCCCTTGGTGACCAGCTCGCGGAGCTGCTGGGCCGTCCCCTCGTCGTGCAGGGGCGCCCCGGGCTGCTCGAGTGAGATCTCGGTCGACGGGTCGCCGGGGACGCGGACGGTCAGCCATCGGTAGTCGCCCTGACGCACGTCGTTGCCCTTCTCGAGACCGAGCTTGCCGACATAGAAGTCGAGGGCCTCCTCCTTGTCGAGGACGTAGATGGTGGCCACGTTGAGACTGGTGATCATCGGTGCTCCTGCGGGTGAGGGGTGTGGACTGCCCTCAATGCTAGGAACGCGGGGTGGGGCGGGGCTTCTCGATTCCTGACTGATCACTCGGTGCTCCGCCCCGGGGCCGGGGCCGCAGTCAGTCGGTGGTCAGGCGGTGGTCAGGCGGTGGTGAGGCGGTGGTCCGGCCGCGCTCAGGCCGCGCTCAGGCGGTGGTCAGGCCGTGGTGGTGTCGAGCCAGAGCCGCTCGCTGAAGCCGCCGCGGACGAGCTTGCGACGTCGCCTCTGGACTGGCCCGCGGCACACCCTAGGTTCTCGCAGGGCTCGTCAGGGGTCGTCAGGGTCGTCAGGGTCGTCGACGTCGTCGGGGTCGCAGGGCTCGTCACGGGTCGTCGGGGTCGTGAAGGTCGTCTGCGGGCTGGGGCCAGCGGGGGATGGTGCCGGCCTGTCTGAGGGCTTCGAGGTGGTGGTCGTAGGCGCCGGGGGTGAGGTCCCACTGGACGTGGGGTCCTGAGGGTCCGGGGGTGACAGCTGCGGTGTAGCGGTGGCGGTGGACGACGGTGTGGTGGGCTCGACAGAGCAGGGCGGCGTTCGTGAGGTCTGTGGGGCCGCCGTCAGCCCAGTGGATGAGGTGGTGTGCGTCGGTCCATGAAGGTGGTTTGGAGCAGCCCGGGAAGCTGCACCCCTGGTCGCGCTGCCACAGGTGCCTGGTCTGGGCTGGCGTGAACAGGCGCACCGTGGTGCCGTGGTCGAGGACTTGTCCGGGGGAGCCCAGGACCATGGGGATGAGGTCGGCGTCGCAGGCCAGCCGGCGGATCGTGTCGGTGGTGAGCAGGTCGCCGGCGAGGGTCCGGCCGGCGCCGCGGGCCTGGCGGGTCAGGGTGGCCAGGTCGGTGGTGACGATGAGGGTGGTCTTGGCCTGTCGGGGTGTGCCGTCGGGGGCACTGACCGCGCGGGTGACCAGGTCGAGCAGGGCGTCGGCGCGACGGGCGGCGGGCGTCCGTGGGTCGGGGGCGCCGGTCTCGGCGTCCTTGGCGGGCTTGGCGAGGGCATCGACTGCGGTGTCGAGGATGGCGGCGCCTTCGTCGTCCAGGAGCAGGGTGTAGCGGGACAGCCCCAGGGGTCCGGGGCCCTTGATGAGGGAGCGGTGGGCGCGGCGCAGGTCAGCGTCGTGCTCGACGAGGCGGTCGGGGCGCAGCTCGTTGGCGGCGTGGCGCAGGGCGGTGGCCAGGCCCTTCTCGGACAGGGCACGGTGCCCGCGGGCGGCGCGCAGGACGATGGTGGTGAGCTCCGCGAGGTGGTCGGCCTCGGCAAGGCCGCGAACCGAGCGGTGGAACCGGATGATCTGCGCGGCTTTCCCGATCGGCAGGGGCCCCACCCCCGCGTCGGTCACCACGCCATCGTCCTCGGTGTCGTCCTCGGTGTCGTCCTGGGTGTCGTCCGGGTCAGCGGCCTCCTCGCTCGGACGGGCGCCCGCGGTGGCTGCTTCGGTGACCGCGTCGAGGACCTCGGTCAGGCGCTGGTCGCCGGCGGCCGTGGCGGCGACGGCGGTGGCGAGGGTGTCGAGGTCGGTCAGGGTGCGGGTCGGCAGGTGGGGGGCGAGGGCACGGGCCCAGTCGACGGGTCCCCACCCGTCGCCGGTGCCCAGGCCGCGCTCCTTGGCTTCGGCCAGCACCGCCACCAGGTGGGCGTCGACGCTGGCCCGCAGCTGCCCGAGCAGGGTGAAGGCCTCGGTGACCTCACCGTCGCCCAGGGCCCACAACCGCTGCGGGGTCGACCCCGACAGTGTCTCGAGGGCCGTGGTGACCGCACCGAGGACCGGCCGGGCAGGGGGCAGGTCCTGCCAGGTCGGGTCCGGTGCGAGCGCCATGAGTGAAACCTAGGGCCGACCACCGACAGCCCTTGTTCGCCCAGCGTCACGAATCCACATGCAGCGCAATGGCTTTCGTGAGGCACGACCACCTGTGGACAACCAGTCGAGATACGGCGCCGTTACGCGACCCCCACGGCACCACGCCAGAGCGAAGGTGTCGCAAACCCTCAGCTTGGCCCCGCGGCGTACGGTCAGTCGTCGACCCAGAAGCCCCGGCCGCCGCCGTAGAAGCCGCCGAACTGCTCCCGGTAGGACCCCGGGCCACGTGAGCCGAGGTAGCTGCCGACGACCGCCGCGCCCAGGTCGTCGAGCTCGGGCGCGACGACGCGGCCGTCGACGCGGCGGGCCATCTGGTCGATGAACCGCGCGAGCCCGGGGTCCTCACCGAGGCGGAAGAAGGTGACCTGGGCGCCCAGCCGAGCGACGTTGTCGAGCTCGCGCACGCTGTAGGCGACGGTGAGGGGGTGTGGCGGGTAGTCGAAGTAGACCTCGCCGTCGGGTTCGAGGTGGGCGGTGGGCTCGCCGTCCGTGACGACGAGCAGCACCGGTTGGGCGCTGGGGTGCTTGCGGAAGTGCCGCGCCGCGAGGAGCAGGGCGTGGTGCAGGTTCGTGCCCTTGGCCCACTGGGCATCGAGTCCGGTGAGCTGCTCGATGTCCATCACCTCCGCGTGCCGTCCGAAGCCGATGAGCTGGAGGGCGTCACCGCGGAACCGACTGGAGATGAGGTGGTGCAGGGCGAGGGCAGTGCGCTTCATCGGCACCCACCGCCCGTCCATCGCCATCGAGAAGGACGTGTCGACCAGCAGCGCGACGCACGCCTGCGTGCGAGCCTCCGTCTCGGTGACCTCCACGTCACGGATGTCGAGACGTATGCCGTGTGCGGGCTGGCCGCCCTCGCCGGCTGTCCGCAGCACGGCGTTGGTGACCGTGCGGGTGACGTCCCAGGGCTCGGTGTCGCCGAACTGCCACTCCCGGGTGGCCCCGCTCGCTTCGCCGGCTGCCCCCGCGTGCCGCACGTCGCGCTGGCCCTGCCGACCCGAGAGCCGCGTCGCGACGTCGCGCAACAGCGCCTTGCCCAGCTGGCGCATCGCCTTCGGGGACAACCGCAGGTGCCCGTCCGAGGTGCGGTTGAGGTAGCCGGAGTCCCGCAGGGCGCGCTCGAGCTCGCTCAACGTCCGGGCGTCCACGGCCGCGTCGTCGCCGACCAGCCTCGCGAGCGCATCGATGTCGATGTCGTCCATCCGCGCACCCGGATAGGACTGGGACAGCTGCTCGGCCAGCTCGTCGAGCGACGCAAGCTGCTGCAGGGCGCCGGTCCCGTCGCCCAGGCCGAGACCCTGCGACCCCTCGAACTGCTCGGAGCCGCCCCAGTCCTCCCCGGGACGCAAGGCCTGCAGGTTGGCGTCGAGCTGGCTCAGCTGGTCCATCAGCGCGGGTGACCCGAAGGCCTGCGCCGACAGCTGCATCAGCTCGGCCCGCTGTTCCGCGGTCATCGAGTTCATCATCCGCTGTGCCGCGGCGGCCCGTTGGGCCAGGCTGTCGATGAGCTCGTCGACGTCCTGCGGGTGCTCGGGGAAGAAGTCTTCGTGCTGCTCCATGAACTCCCGGAACTGCTCGGTGGTGTCCTCGCCGCGTGCGTGGGCCGCGAGGAGGTCGTTGAGGTCGGAGAGCATCTGCCGGACCTCTTCGCGGTCCTCGTCAGTGGCGTTCTCGAGAGCCTGCTTCATCCCCGCGAACCGCTGGTCGAGGGCCTCCCGGCCCAAGAGGTCCTTGATGCGCTCGTAGTCGGCCCGGGCGGACTGGCTGCGCCACGGGTAGTCGGAGAGCTCGCTCACCGCACCTGCGGTCGACGGCGGGAGGCTCTCGATCCGCATCTCGGCAAGCCGAGCGTCGTCGTCGAGGTCGCGCGCGAGCTGCTTGCGCTCCTCCAGCACCGCCCGGTCGAGCAGTTCACGGACCTCGCGCAGCGTCCCGTCGAGGGAGTGCCGCTGGAGCAGCTCCTGGCGCTTCTCCGCCACCCTGCGGGCCAGCTCGTCCAGCCCGGTCTGGTCGCGGCCGCCGCGGCGCAGGTACTCGCGCAGGGCGTGGTCGGCCGAGTAGCCGGCCATCACGTCCTGCCCGATCACGTCGAGCGCATCGGCCAGGTCGACCGGGGGAGCCAGGGGATCGGGCCCACCCGAGTACCGTGCGTACCGCGACCGGTGCGGACTCATCCGTAGACCGTCTCCCCGTCCGCCGAGTCCTTGTCGACGCGACGGGCCAGGTAGAGGGCCTCGAGGGCCAGCTCGACCGCCCCGGCCCGCTCTCCGGCGCTGTGGGCGTCGAGCCGAGCCGCGACGGCGTCGTAGAGGTCGGACTCGCCGAGGACCGGCAGACCCGCCAGCACGTCCGTGGCCGCCACCTGCTCGCCGGTGGTGACCGTCGCGCCGCCCTCGAGTGCCGAGACGAGCAGGGCGAGGTCGATCCCGGCGAGGTGGCGCCGGGCAGTGTCGGCGATCGAGGTGCGCAGCAGGTGGGTGAGGATCTCCTGCTCACGCCCTTCCTCGCCGGTCTCGAACTCGATCTTGCCCGCGAGCACCTCCACGGCGCTGTCGAGATCGACGACGCGGGCCACCGCCTCGGGCTCACCCTGGCGGGTGGCGCGGTGCAGTGCCGCGGCGGCGACCGTCTCAGCGCCCGCGATCGAGAAGCGCGCCGACACCCCCGAGCGCTGGTCGACGGAGCTCGACTCGCGCAAGGCCCGGGTAAAACGGGCGAGGACCTCCACGAGGTGGTCAGGCACCTGGGCGACGAGCTCGGCCTCCTGGCGGATGACGGCCATCTCGTCCTCGAGCTCACGGGGGTAGTGGGTGCGGATCTCGGCACCGAACCGGTCCTGCAGGGGAGTGATGATGCGACCGCGGTTGGTGTAGTCCTCCGGGTTGGCACTCGCGACGACGAGCACGTCCAGGGGGAGCCGGAGGACGTACCCGCGGATCTGGATGTCTCGCTCCTCCATCACGTTGAGCATCGCCACCTGGATGCGCTCGGCGAGGTCGGGCAGCTCGTTGATCGCGACGATGCCCCGGTGGCTGCGCGGGATCAGGCCGAAGTGGATGGTCTCGGGGTCGCCGAGGGAGCGTCCCTCCGCGACCTTCATCGGGTCGACATCGCCGATGAGGTCGGCGACGGACGTATCCGGGGTGGCGAGCTTCTCGGCATACCTCTCGTCACGATGGCGCCACTCGATCGGGAGGTCGTCGCCGAGCTCGGCCACCCGTCGCCGTGAGGCGTGGATGACCGGCTCGTAGGGGTGCTCGCCCAGCTCGGACCCAGCGATCACCGGCGTCCACTCGTCGAGCAACCCGACCAGGCTGCGGAGCAGCCGGGTCTTGCCCTGGCCCCGCTCGCCCAGCAACACGATGTCGTGGCCGGCGAGGAGGGCCCGCTCGAGCTGGGGGATGACCGTCGTGGCAAAGCCGTGCAGGCCGGGCCACGGGTCGCGCCCCTCGGCGAGGGCGGCGACGAGGTTGCCGCGCACCTCCTCGCGAAGGGTGCGGAGCTCGTGACCGGAGGCGCGCAGCTCGCCGAGGGTCGAGGCGTGGGGTGGGGCAGTGGTTGCGGCAGTGGGGTGCGTCACCTCCTCACGCTAACCCCGGCCGCGTGGAATCCGTATGGCGGGGACCGCCCCTCGGACTCGTGGCCCGCTGGGGTGGTCAGCCCATCGTCTTCTGGCCGTCGAGGGACTCGCGGATGATGTCGGCGTGACCGGCGTGCTGCGAGGTTTCCGCGAGGATGTGCAGGAGGGTCCGGCGGGCCGACCAGGTCGCGCCGGGCTCGAACCACGGCGCCTCCGGCAGTGGATGGGCAGCGTCCAGGTCGGGAAGGCTCTCGACGAGGGCGTCCGTGGCCCGCGCCACCGAATCGTACTGTGCCAGTAGGCCGTCCAGCGTCTCGCCCTCGGTCATCCGGTGCGAGTCCATGAAGGCCTTCACGTGCTCGGGCGGGTGCTGCCAGTCGACGTTCTCCCAGTCGATGCCGGGACCGGGAGCAGGTCCGTCGACCATGAAGTCGGCCCACTGCTGCTCCGTGGCGGCGACGTGCTTGACGAGGCCACCCAGCGTGAGCTCGGAGACGGTGGTGCGTTGGCGCGCCTGCTCGTCGTCGATGTCCTTCACGGTGAAGCGCAAGAAGTCACGATGACGGCGCAACGCCTCCAGGAAGTCGGCGCGCTCGCCGGCGGGAGAGGCTGGTGGGGTGGGCGGTTCGTGCTCCGTGGTGGTCATGACTCCACGGTAGGAGCCCATGCGGTCACTTCCCGACCGGATGGACGGTTGGAATCGGTGACTGCCCGTCGTGCACTCGCCGCTGACCGAGGTGACTGGGGTGCACGGAAGCGGCCTGACCTGCGGTGTTGTTCGAGTGATCTCTTGCCGTGCCCCGTGGTCCGTGGTCCACTGGAGCTGAGTTGAGGCCTAGAGCCGGGGAGCTTGGGGTCGACTTTTCATGCAGGGGACATGGCACGTGCGCAGCCTCATCCGGCTGTTCATCGGCGCTGCCCTGCTGTGTCTCGCGTGGGTCGTCCTGACCTCCGGAGAGGCGTCAGCGAGCGAACGCTCCACTCCCGGACAGCAGCGTCCAGACCACCCTCGGGGCCGGCCGATCGTCGACCCTGCAGGCCTCGAGGCGATCCTCACCGGCGTGCTCGGCAAGTCGGTTGCTCCGGCTGTGCCATCCCAGCCAACCGCCGACCAGGGGACCCGGCCTTCGCCGTCGCCCGCCACGGCGTCGAAGGTCAAGCACGCTGCGGAGAAGCGTTCTGGCGCAACGACTTCCACTGACCAGACCCCGACTGGTGGTGGGCCCACAGCTGCAACGTCTGGAGGAGGCCGGGCCATCGTGGCCACGTCGGACGACGGGCTCGATCCCTGGGGTGCCTCGGTGCTCGCGGGCGCTGCTACCGCGACACGCACCACAGTCGACTCCGGCGTCACGCTCGTCAGCGACGTGAGCCAGGTCGCCGGCGGCGTGCCCCTGGTCGGGCAGCATGTCGTGACGGTCGTTGGGTCCGTGGTGTCTCTGGCTGAAGAACTGCCCGTGGTGGGCGGCCTGTCTTCGATCGTGCCCCTGCCGATCGGGGGTGGGACGCCCACAGACGTGGTGCCGCTGACCGCCATCACGGGTGCCTTGGGTGTGGACGGAGGGATCCCGCGGACCGGGGGCGCCGGCTCGACCGCGGCCTCCAGTGATCGTCCCGGGTGGCCGGGTGGCCGTGCCTTCACAGGTTCCTCCGGCAGCGAGCTGAGGTCGTCGGACGAGGTCGCCGTGGCGCCCGTTCGGAACCAGGGCGGTCCCCGCGGTCCGTGGGCCCCTGTCGACTCCACCCCCGTCGTGCCCACCCAGCCCGCACCCACCGGTGGCACGGCACAGGGTGCCGGCGACCCGGCGACCACGACCGCGAGCGTGGTCCTCCCTCACCCCAGCACCTTCGGCCGCAGCAGCGCAGACTGGCGCGTCCCGCGCGGCCTCCCCGCACACCCTGGTACCCGACCTGACTAGTGCCGCTCCCGCGCCGTCGTCTCGGCGCAGATGAGCCATGCCCGGACACGGGCGACACAGCACGACCAGGAAGGAAAGACCATGCATGCATATGTGCGCAGAGGGCTCGAAGTGGCCCTCGTGGTCGGGGGCGGCATCCTGTTCTTCGCAGGACAAGCGTCAGCCGACGAAGGCACCACGGGCGCGGACAGCGCCCTCGGTGGCAACCAGGCGGCAGTCTCTGTCGTCGCACCCGTCACCGTGACGGGCAGTTCGATCTCCGTGGTCGGGGACTCGAGCTCCTCCGGTTCCCCAGCCGCGACACCCACGGCACCGGCTGCCGACGCGGGCACCACGTCGGGCCAGGACTCCACCGGTGGGGGAAACCAGGTCGCCGCTCCGCTGGCTGCCCCGGTCACGGTCAGTGGCAACGCGGTGTCGGTGCTCGGGGAGTCCTCGTCCTCGGGCTCGACCGCGACGGCACCCACGGGTGGCGCGGCCGGTTCTGGTGGCGCAGTGGGTGACTCGACATCGGGTGCGGACTCGACGGGCGGTGGCAACCAGGTCACCGCCCCGCTGGCTGCGCCGGTCACGGCCGGTGGCATCGCGGTGTCGGTGCTCGGGGACTCCTCGTCCTCGGGCTCGACCGCGACGGCACCCACGGGTGGCGCGACCGGTTCTGGTGGCGCAGTGGGTGACTCGACATCGGGCGCGGACTCGACGGGCGGTGGCAACCAGGTCACCGCCCCGCTGGCTGCGCCGGTCACGGTCAGGGGCAACGCCCTCTCGGTCGTCGGCGACTCCACCACCACCACCACCGGGTCCGAGCCGGCGACGCCACCCGGCGACCCGATCGACCCCACGGATCCGAGCGCCCCCACACCCGGCGGCGGCAGCGGCGGTGCTGGGAGCGAGCCGGCGGCGGACGCAACCACCGGGTCGGGGGTGGCCGACCCGGCCGCCTCGGCTCTGCCGGCCCTGGGCACGGCCAGTGCCGCCGCGTTGGCCATGACGGGGGGTTCGCCGTGGCAGCTCCTGCTGCTCGCCGGGCTGCTGCTCCTCACGGGAGCGGGGACCCGGTACGCCGCGGACGGGTTCGCCACCCCCTGAGGTGAGCCCGCGCGGGGGAAGGGCGGACGGCGAGCAGCCCGTCGTCCGATCTTCTCCAGCGCCCGGGAACGGGCAGCTTGGCGCGGGCGAGGTCGCTCAGCTCTCCGACCCGCTGCGGCGGGACGCGCTGATGCCCTATGATCGAACACATGTTCGAATTGTTGGAGCGCCCGCACCGGTCCTCCAGCACGGCCGTCGATGTCCGCCTCGGCTCGCCGACCCGGTGAGGGTGTGGGCGCCCCCACAGGTCGGTCGCCGACGCGACCCGCCAGCCCCGCGGTGCCACCGGGCTGGCCCCCGCTCGTGCCGCCTCCGGAGTCGCCCGGCTGGCAGGTGCCCGCCGTCTCGTGGCTCCTCGACTTCTGCCCGTCCGAGTACCGCCTGTATGCCGGGTGGCGACGGCAGCCGGTCGCGCTCGCCTGGATGACGACCCGCCACATCGACGCGCAGCTGGTCGCGATGCGGCAGGCCTACCGCGAGGTGCGTGTCGAGCTCGGCGACCACCTCACCAGCGAGGGACTGGCCCAGGTCCTGGCCGACCTCGAGACCGAGGGGGTGCGGTTGCTGGCCGCGCGACGCAGCGCAGGGCTGGTCTACGAGGCGCTGCAGGGCAAGCGCTACGTGCCGCGGCTCTGAGGCGTCCGGTGGCCGGGCAGAGGTATGCCGCCGTGCCCGACCGGGGCACGGCGGCATACCGATGGCGTCAGCCCTTCTCGGCACCCTCGTTGGCACCTCGCACGAAATAGCGCTGCAGGGAGAAGAACAGAATGGCCACCGGGATGGTGGTGAGGAGGGCGGCTGCCAGTTTCAGCGGGTACTGCGTTCCGGCTCCGAGCTGGCCGCTCGTGAGGCTGGCCAGGCCGGTGACCAGGGTCATGTGGTCGGGGGTTCCCTTGGTCACCACGAGGAAGTGCGAGAACTCGTTCCACGACCCCTGGAAGGACAGGATGGTCAGTGTGAGCAGCGCGGGTCGCGCCATCGGGAGTACCACCGACCAGAACGTCCGGAAGATGCTCGCACCATCCATCCGCGCGGCTTCCTCGATCGAGAGGGGCACCGAGTCGAAGAACTGCTTCATGATGAAGACGCCGGCGGCATCCACGATGAGGGGCAGGATCATGGCCGTGTAGGTGTCGTAGATGCCCAGGTAGTTCACCATCAGGAACTTGGGGATGAGCAGGGCCACACCGGGCACCGCCATCACGGCCAGCAAAGCGGCGAAGACGAAGCCGCGACCGCGGAACTGCAGCCGCGACAGCGCATAGCCGGCCAGGCTGTCGAGGAAGACCCGCGCACCTGTCACCACGACGGCGATGAGGACCGAGTTCTTGATCCAGGTGGGCGCGGGGACGTGGGCCGCGCCCTGGCCGAAGATGTCCTTCCAGGCGTGCAGGTCGAACGGGTTGGGAATGAGCGACAGGGGGTGGGCAGCGGCGTCGGGGTCGGTCTTGAACGAGGTCGCGATCTGGATGAAGAAGGGGTAGATGAAGAACACCGCGAACAGCACGAGGGCGGTATACAGGATCGCCTGCCTGGCGGGGCTGGTGCGGCTGTTCATCGTCCGACCTGCTTCCGACGACCGAACAGTGGTCGGCGTTCATCCTTGTCGGTCAGCGCCCAGCGCTGGGCTCGGGTCAGGACGACGATGATCACGAAGACCACGAACGCCATCGCGGCCCCCGAGCCGTACCTGAAGTTCTTGAAGCTCTGCTGGTAGCTGAGGAAGGCCGGGGTCAGGGTGGTGCCGTTGGGTGCGCCCGCGCCCATGACGTAGATCTGGTCGAACACCTGCCAGGTGCCGATCAGACCCAGGGTGAGCACCAGGAACAGTGCCGGCCTGATCATGGGGATGGTGACGTTCCTCAGCTTCTTCCAGCCGGTGGCGCCGTCGAGCGCCGCTGCCTCGTCGACCTCGACGGGCAGGTCCTGCAGCGCGGCGATGAACATCAGCATGAACGTCCCGGATGTTGTCCACACGACCAGGATGATGATCACCGTCATGGCGACCGACGGCCCGGCCATCCAGTCCCACAGCGACCGGCCGAGGACTTGGTGCTGCCCCCAACCGGGGTTGTCCACCCCGACCGCGTTGAAGAGCAGGCGGACCAGGCCTCGATCGTCGATGAACCAGTTCGGCTGCCCCAGCCCGAGTGCCTTGAGCAGCGCGTTGACCGCCCCCGTGCTCGAGAAGAGGAAGAGGAAGACCGTGGAGATCGCGATCGAGCTCGTGACCGAGGGGAAGTAGAACGCAGTGCGGAAGAAGCTCTTCGCCTTGAGCAACCGGTTGTTCACGAGCAGGGCCAGGCCCAGGGCCAGCACCGTCTGCAGCGGAACCACGAACAGGACGTACCAGAAGGTGTTGCCGATCGACTGCATGAAGTTGGACCGGGTGAGGCCGTCCTTGGCGAACAGGTCCGTGTAGTTCTTGGAGCCGACGAACTCGGCTCCGGGGCCTGGGTGGAACGGGTCCACCGACCCGTTCCAGTTGGTCAGGCTGACCCACAGCGCCATGACGATGGGGATCACGAGGAACAGCCCGAGGATGACGATCATCGGGCTGACGAACAACCAACCCGCGACTCCCTCCCGCCCGCGGAGGCCACCGCCGCCACCGCCACCACGGCGGGGCCGCTTCGCCGTGGCCGCCGCCGCCTCAGGGACGAGGAGGCCCTGTTCGCTGGCCACCGGGCTGGGTTCGACGATCGGGGACATGGGTCCTCCTTGTCCGTGGTGCATGGAGGTGCGGGGAAGGGGCGGACAGTGGGGTGGCGTGCGCCGAACGGGTCGCACGCCACCCCCTGGCCGTGGTGGCTCAGCCTCCGAGCGCTGCGTTGCCGTTCTTCTGGAGGTCGCTCAGCCAGGCCTTCGGGTCACCGGAAGTGCCGGTCATGGTCCCCAGCTGGCTGTTGAACTTCGAGACCACGTCGTCGAGACCTGCCAGGTTGACCGGACCCTGGCCGTAGGCCGCGCCTGCCACGAACGCCTTGCTGTCCGGGTACTTCTCGCCGAACTGCTGCAGACCCTGCGTCGTCGAGGGCATGACACCGAACGCGTCCGCGAACTTCATCTGCTGCTCGGGCGTGATCAGGCTCTTGACCAGGTCGACCGCGGCGGTCTGGTTGGGGGACTTGGCAGCGATGCCCCAGCAGTTGGTGAACATCAGGGTCCCCTTGCCGGCCGGGCCGGCCGGCAGTTCGACGGTCGTGTACTTGATGTTCGGGAAGTCCTTCATGCCACCAGCGATCCAGTTGCCCTCCATCGTCATGGCGGCCAGCCCCTTGCCGAAGGCCTC
The DNA here is from genome assembly GCF_056405035.1 of Pedococcus sp. P2_A3. Taxonomy (NCBI): domain Bacteria; kingdom Bacillati; phylum Actinomycetota; class Actinomycetes; order Micrococcales; family Intrasporangiaceae; genus Pedococcus; species Pedococcus sp. P2_A3. The sequence continues at coordinate 109,208 of NZ_JBFUCW010000012.1, forward strand.
ACCGCCCCAGCCGGAGGAGGGCTTGGTCTGCGTGTTGAACTTGAGGACGCCCGCCTTCATCAGCTTCTGGACCTCCTGGAGGCCCTGGAGGTTGCCGGGAGCGTCGGCGCTCATCTTGCCGTCGGTCACGACCCAGCCCCCGGCCTGCTTCATGAAGGCACCGGACCGGTTGATGTCGTTGCCGATGACCAGCCCGGTGACGTTGCCCTTGGTGAGCTTCGTGGCCACCGCCTCCAGACCCGCCCAGTCCTTCGGGTAGTCGGCCTCCGTGAGTCCGGCGGCCTTCCACATGTCGGTGTTGATCTCCAGTGCCAGGGTCGAGGAGTCCTTGGGAGCGCAGTAGAACTTGCCGTCGTACGTGAAGGCCTGGACCAGGGAGTCGACGAAGCCCGCGTCCTTGACCTGGTCGCCGTACGGGAAGAGGTTTCCGGCCTTGGCGTAGGTGCCGATCTTGGAGGCATCGGTGTAGAAGACGTCGGGGGGGCTGGAGCTGGCAAAGGCCTGGCCGAGCTGCTGGCCGAGGTCTGAGGCGGCAATGACCTCGACGGTGTTGCCGGACTTGGATGCCCAGGCCGCCGCCGCCTCCTTGACCGCGGCGGTCTCGGGTGCACCGGAGCTGCCGATCATCACGGTCAGCTTCACCGGACCCTTCTTGGTGTTCTGGGTGGCCGAGCTGCTACCGAAGCCGCCACCTCCGCCGCAGGCGGTCAGCGCCAGCATGGTGGTGGCCGTCACGGCAACGGCAAGGGTTGGGATGCGCCTCATGGATGTGCTCCTCGGGTGGTGGTGCCGTCCGCCGGGTGTCGGACGAACTGGTTGGGTCGGGGTCAGGTGTTCGCAGGGCCGGTGCGGGAGGTGCTCTCGCGGACGGTGAGCGTGGGGGCGAGCAGCGCCGTGAGGGTCAGGTCGGTGCCCTTTTCGTGGACGATGCGCCACGCCTGCGCCGCGGCCTCGCGCAGCGGCTGGCGCAGGCTGGTGATCTGGAGGGCCTCGGCGACGTCGCTGTCGTCGAAGCCGACGACACCGATGTCCAGGCCCGGCTCGAGGCCGCGGTTGCGGACCGCTCGCAGGGCGCCGAGGGCCAGCACGTCCGAGGCGCACAGGATCGCGCCGTCGGGTCCGAGGCGTCGCAGGAGTCGGTCGGCGGCCGCCGTCGCGGCCGCCAGCTCCTGGACCGTCTCCTCGGCGACGGGGTCATCGGCGAGACCAGCCTCGGCGAGCCCGGCGAGCCAGCCTCGGCGCCGGTCGTCGCCGACCGGCGAACCGTCGGGCCAGCCGAGGTAGGCGATCGACGTGTAGCCCTGGCCGAGCAGGTGCTCGACCGCGAGCTGCATGCCCGCGCGCCCGTCGACGTCGACCCACCGGCCCATCTGGGGCTCGTCCCAGATCCGGCCGAAGGTCACGAAGGGAACGTCGTTCTGGAGCAGCCAGGCGGGCCGGGGGTCGTCGTGCCTGGTGTCACCCAGCACGAACCCGTCGACGAGACCGGTGGCGAGGATCCGGTCGTACCCGTCGAGCAGGCTCGACAGGTCGGGGGCGAAGGTGACCAGGTGGCAGCTGTGGTCGGGGGCCGCCACGGTCAGCTCGACCAGGAAGCCGTCGAGGATGTGGCCCATCTTGCCGGCACCGGAGGGGTTGACCTCGAACCCGTAGGCCGAGGCCTTGCGTCGACGGAGCTGCTGGGCCGCAGCGTTGGGCGTGAACCCGAGGCGCTCGATCTCACGGTGGACCCGCAGGAGGGTGCCGGGGGCGACCCGCTCGGGGTTGTTGAGGGCGTTGCTCACGGTCTGGCGGGAGACCCCGGCCGCGGTGGCGACGTCGACGATCGTCGCTCGTCCGCGGGACTGCTCGAGTCCATTTGCCACAACCGCTCCCTTGCGCTGTGATCAACCGACGGGCCATGGTGGAGATGCCCAATTTGAACGATCCAACTAGGCTGAATATGGACCACGACGGCCCGGCCGTCAAGAGATCATGGTCATCGCACCCACTGCCCCCATCCGAAAGAGAGGCCCGTGTGACGCCCGAGCAGAGTCCGCGCCAGCCGTGGCTCCACGACCTGCGGATCATCGTCGACGGCAACGCGACGGCCCTGTCCGCAGCCACCGGTGACGTGAGCCCAGGTGCCGGTCACGGGTTCTTCGTCGACGACGTGCGGCTCCTGTCGCGCCTCGAGCTGACGGTCGGCGGCGAGGCCCCGAGCGCGGTCGCCTCCGAGGCCGGTGGCGCCACGGCGGAGTTCTTCGGTGCGGCGCGGGGTTTGGGCGACGAAGGCCCGGACCCGACCGTCGAGGTCCGCCGGGTGCGCACCCTCCAGGGCGGCACCCTCCACGAGGACGTCACGGTGACCTCGAGAGCGGCACGCACCGTGCACGCCGCGTTGCGTCTCGAGCTCGGCTGCGACGGACTGGCGATCGCCCGGGTCAAGTACGGCGCCTTCGACGCGCCTCCGGTGCGGCCCGAGCTCTCCGACGGGGTCCTGACGTTCACCACGGCGCGGCACTGCACGCGCGTCGCCGTCGACCCTGTGCCGGCCAGCCTCGAGGTCGCTCCGGACCGTGCCATCCTCTGCCACGACGTGGTCGTCGCGCCCGGCGAGAGCCAGACCGTCCGGGTCACGGTCAGCGCCGAACGCACGGCCCCTTCGGAGTTCGACGCCGACCCTGGCGGCGATGCCGTCACCTGGGCCGACATCCGAGTCACCGCCGACGAGCCCCGTCTCGCGCCCCTCGTCTCCCGGTCCTTCGACGACCTCCGACATCTCCTGCTGCGCGACCCGCTCGCACCGACGGACGTCTTCGCCGCGGCTGGATCTCCTTGGTACCTCACCCTTTTCGGACGCGACTCGATCTGGACAGCCCGCATGATGCTGCCGTTCGGCACCGAGCTCGCCGCCGGCACCCTGCGTGCCCTCGCCCGACGACAGGGGACGCGCTACGACGCAGACTCGGCCGAGCAGCCCGGGAAGATCGCCCACGAAGTGCGTCGCACGGCATACAAGGGCTCGCCGCGGAAGGGAGACCTGGCCCTCCCGCCGCTCTACTTCGGCACGGTCGACGCCACCGCACTGTGGGTGACGCTGCTCGTCGAGACGTGGCGCTGGGGGCTGCCCGAGGCCGAGGTGCGGGCGCTGTTGCCCAACCTGCGTGCCGCACTGGCGTGGTTGACCGGCGACGGCCAGCCCGACGACGACGGCTTCCTCAAGTACCTCGACACCACGGGGCACGGCCTGGCCAACCAGGGGTGGAAGGACTCCGGGGACTCGATGCGCATGCGCGACGGCAGCGTCGCCCCAGCGCCCATCGCCCTGATCGAGGCGCAGGCGTATGCCGTGGAGGCGCTCCTCGGGGCGGCTGACCTCCTCGACGCGTTGGGTGAGCCCGGAGCCGGCGAAGCCCGCGCCGAGGCGAGTGCCCTGCGCGAACGCGTACGTCAGGCGTTCTGGGTCGAGGGTGGCGACGGCCCCTACCTCGCCATGGCGCTGGACGGGTCGGGCAGACCGGTCGACGGGCTGGGCTCCAACATGGGCCACGCCCTCGGCACGGGCACGCTCGACGCCACGGAGGCCGCCACCGTCGGTGCCACGGTCACCGGCCCCGAGCTCCTCGACACCTTCGGCGTCCGGACCCTCGGCACCGGCAACGGTGGCTTCAACCCCATCGGCTACCACACGGGTTCGGTGTGGACCCACGACACGGCCATCGTGGCGCTCGGGCTCGCCCGCGAGGGCCTGACCGGACCGGCCGCCTTCGTGGCGAAGAGCCTCGTCGCCTCGGGTGAGGCGTTCGACTACCGCTGGCCCGAGCTCTACTCCGGTCTGCCGATGCTCGGTCGACCCTCGCCCTACCCGGCCTCGTGCCGGCCCCAGGCGTGGTCCGCAGCGTCGGCCGGGGCCCTCCTGACCGTCGCGCTCGGGCTGCGTGCCGACGTCCCTGCCGGGGTGCTCCACGTCGACCCGGTCGTGCCCGCGCCGTTCGGGGCGCTGCGCGTCGAGGGGCTCAGGCTGGCGGGCGTGCCCTTCTCCGTCTCGGTCGACCGCGACGGTGAGGTCGAGGTCAGCGGGGTGCCGGAGGAGGTCCGGCTCAGCCGGGGCGCATAGACTCGGGCGGTTCCCCTGCGGAGATGTGACCCCCGTGTTGATGACACCCGGAAAGGACGGCGTGCGTGGGAGTGCTCGAGACCATCACCGGCCCGGCCGACCTCAAGGCGCTGACGCCTGCCCAGCTGCCCGGGCTGGCCCAGGAGATCAGGGACTTCCTGGTCGAGTCCGTCTCCAAGACCGGTGGGCACCTCGGTCCGAACCTCGGGGTCGTCGAGCTGACGATCGCCCTGCACCGGGTCTTCGACAGCCCTCGGGACACGATCGTCTTCGACACCGGTCATCAGTCCTACGTGCACAAGCTCCTCACCGGTCGCCACGACTTCAGCAAGCTGAAGAAGCAGGGCGGCCTGTCGGGCTACCCGAGCCGTGCCGAGTCGGAGCACGACGTGGTCGAGAACTCGCACGCGTCCACCGCCCTGTCCTGGGCCGACGGCATCGCCAAGGCCCGTCGGCTGCGTGGCGAGAAAGGCCGGCACACCGTGGCCGTCATCGGTGACGGCGCCCTCACCGGTGGCATGGCGTGGGAGGCGATCAACAACATCGCCGCCGACAAGGACCTGCCGCTGACCATCGTCGTCAACGACAACGAGCGGTCCTACGCGCCGACCATCGGCGGGCTCGCCGACCACCTCGCGACCCTGCGCACGACCCGGGGCTACGAGCGGTTCCTCGACTGGGGCAAGAACACCCTCAGCCGCACCCCCGTCGTCGGCGGCGCGATGTACGAGACGCTGCACGGGATGAAGAAGGGCATCAAGGACATCGTCGCGCCGCAGGGGATGTTCGAGGACCTCGGGCTGAAGTACCTGGGCCCGGTCGACGGTCACGACGAGCAGGCGGTCGAGGCCGCCCTGCGGCGGGCCAGGGCGTTCGGCGGTCCGGTGCTCGTGCACGTCATCACCGAGAAGGGGCGCGGCTACGACCCCGCCCGCCGCGACGTCGGCGACCAGTGGCACGCCATCGGCAAGTTCAACCCCGAGACCGGGTTGCCGTTCGAGGTGAGCGGGCGGATCTGGACCGACGAGTTCAACGACGAGATGGTCGCGATCGGCCGTGAGCGTGCGGACGTCGTGGCCCTCACGGCGGCCATGCTCATCCCGGTCGGCCTCGACGGCTTCGCCGCCGCGTACCCCGAGCGCGTCTTCGATGTCGGCATCGCCGAGCAGCACGCGGTCACCATGGCCAGCGGCCTCGCGTATGCCGGCCTGCACCCGGTCGTGGCCGTCTACGCCACCTTCCTCAACCGCGCCTTCGACCAGCTGCTGATGGACTGCGCGCTGCACCGGGCCGGCGTCACCTTCGTCCTCGACCGGGCGGGTGTCACGGGCAGCGACGGCCCCTCGCACAACGGCATGTGGGACATGACGATCGCGTCGGTCGTGCCCGGCCTGCGGCTGGCCGCTCCCCGCGACGGCGACCAGGTGAAACGCCAGCTGCGCGAGGCGATCGACGTGACCGATGCCCCGACCGTGATCCGGTTCCCCAAGGGAGACGTCGGCCCGGCAGTCGACGCCGTTCGTCGCGAGGGGACCGTCGACGTGCTCCACGAGACCTCGCGCGAGAGCTGCGACCTGCTGCTCGTGGGCGTCGGGGCGTTCGCCGGCATGTCCGTCGACATCGCGGGCAAGCTCGAGGCGCAGGGCCACGCGGTGACGGCAGTCGACCCGCGGTGGGTGCTGCCGGTCAGCGACGACCTCGTCGCGATGGCCCGCCACGCCGGCGCCGTCGCCGTGGTCGAGGACAACCTCGTCAGTGGGGGAGTCGGGGCGGCGGTGACCCTGGCGTTGCGCGAGGCCGACATCGACGTGCCGGTGCACGTGTACGGCATACCCAAGCGGTTCCTCGAGCACGCGTCGCGCGCCCAGGTGCTCGAAGAGGTCGGTCTGACCGCCGACGCCGTCGCTACCGCGTTGGCGACCCGCCTGCGCTGAGGCGCATCAGCCGCAGCGCGAGCTGCAGCTCGAGGGCGTCGTCGGGGCGCTGCCAGTGCGGCCCGAGGAGGGCGGAGATCCGTTCCAGCCGTTGGCTCACCGTGTTGACGTGGACGTGCAGGTCGGTGGCTGCGTGGCGGGGGCTGCCACCCGCGTCGAAGTAGGCCTGGAGGGTCTTGACCAGCTCCGAGCCCCGACGGGTGTCGTAGTCGAGCAGGGGACCCAGGTGCTGGCGGACGTACCCCGTGACATCCGGCGCCGACCCGACGACCAGGCCGGCGAAGCCCAGGTGCCCCGCGCTGGCCCCGGTGCCCTCCAGCCCGAGCGACACGAGGGCGGACACCGTGCGGACAGCCTCGCGCCACACGGCGGGGACGTCATCCCCGAGGGTGGTGGGTCCGGCGGCCCCGACCGTGACCCTGGCCAGCCGGCTCAGGCGCCGCGCGAGCTCGCTGGCGGCCTCGTGGGGATCGGTCGAGGGCAGCAGCGCCACGACGTGGCCGTCGTGCTCCCCGACCACCGATCCCTGTCCGGCGGCGGCATGGGCGGCGAGCAACAACGTGCGGCGTGGGGTGTCGGGGTCGGCGTGGGCGACGAGGACGGCATGCGGTGCGCCGGGGTCGATGCCCTGCGCGCGCGCCCGGGTGGCCAGCGAGGTGGGGTCGCCACGACCGCTGACGAGATCGGCCACCAGGTCGGTGCGCACCCGTTGCTCGGCCTCAGCGGCCGTGCGCTCGAACAGCAGCACGAGCGCACTCACGACCGAGGCGCGCTCGACCGTGCGACGGTCGGCGTCGTCGAGGACGCCCACGCCCCCGAGGACGAGGGTGCCCAGCGGGGTCTGGGGGGCCTTCACGCCGATCGCCCACTGGTCCGTGCCGGGGTCGTGCGCGAGCCGTCCCGTGCTCTCCGTCTCACGGACCGCGCGGGACCGCGACAGGGCGGTGTTGCCGTCGTCGGGCAGCGGCGCGGACCCGTGGGTGCTCAGCAGCTCGCCCTCCGAGCTCAGCAGCACCACCCAGCCGCCCAGCAGGTCACCCAGCGCCTTGGTGATGTCGTCGACGCCGCCACCGGCCAGCACCAGCTCGGCGAACCGGTCGTGGGCCGCCGCGGCGCGCTCCACCCCGGCGGTGTGGCGGCGCACCTCCTCCGCGCTGCGCATCTGCACGATGGAGACCGCGGCCAGGGCCGCGAGCGAGCCCAGCAGTGCCACCTGGTCGGGGGAGAAGGGGCGGGGCGACCGGTTCGCGGCGAACAGCACTCCGACGAACTCGTCCTCCACCACGAGCGGGGTGCCACAGATCGACACCAGGCCTTCGTCACCCACCGCGCTGTCGATGGTTCCGGTGTGCTGGAACCGGTGGTCGTGGAGGTAGTCGGCGCTCCAGTAGGGCTTGCGGGTCGACGCGACCAGCCCGCCCAGGCCGTCGCCGAGCGACAGCCGCACGACCTGGAACTCCGCGCTCACCGACCCGTCCGTCGCGCGCATGTAGGTGTCGCCGGCGTCGGGGTCGAAGAGCGTGAGGTAGGAGACGTCGGTGCCGAGGAGCGCCCGGGCACGCCGCACGATCGCCTCGAGGATGCCGCTGGGGTCGCGCAGGGCAGCGAGGTCGCGGGCGGTCTCCACCAGTCCGGTGAGCTCGGCCTCGCGCCGACGCCGAGAGTCGAAGGCCGCGCGCACGCGCAGCGCCAGCTCGCGGGCCTCGGCGATGGTGTCAGCGCCTTTGCCGTCGTGGGCCACGGCCTCGAGCTCGGCCGCCGGCGCGCCCTGCGCGAGCAGGCGCAGGAGGGTCATCGCCGGGGAGTCGTCGTGGGCGTCCATCGAGTCGGATCCTAGGCGGCGGGCCCGCTCAGTGGGCGGTCCAGCCGCCGTCCATCGAGAACGACGACCCGGAGACGGAGTCCGCGGCGGGGCTGCAGAGGAAGGCGACCAGCTCGGCGACCTCGTCCGGCTCGACCAGACGCTTGAGGGCGACCGGTTCGAGCATCACGCGGTCGAGGACCTCGTGCTCGGAGATGCCGTGGGTGCGGGCCTGGTCGCTGATCTGGGCCTCGACGAGCGGGGTGCGGACGTACGCCGGGTTGACGCAGTTGCTCGTGACCCCGTGCTCGCCACCCTCCAGCGCGGTCACCTTGGACAGTCCCTCGAGGCCGTGCTTGGCGGAGACGTACGCGGCCTTGTAGGCGCTGGCGCGCAGCCCGTGCACGCTCGAGACGTTGACGACCCGGCCCCAGCCCTGGCCGTACATGTGGGGGAGCACCCGGCGGGTCAGCCGGAACGGCGAGGTCAGCATGAGGCGGATGATGAGGTCCCAGGTCTCCACCGGGAACTCGTGGATGGGGCTCACGTGCTGGATGCCCGCGTTGTTGACCAGCACGTCAACCGTCCCCGGCAGGGCGTCGACCGCGTCGAGGTCGGCCAGGTCCACCGCCAGCGTCTCGACCGCCCCGACCCCGTCGAACCGCGTGAGGCCCTCGCCGTCGCGGTCCACGGCATACACGCTCGCCTTGGCGGCGACCAGCCGCTCGACGCACGCGGCCCCGATGCCGCTGGCGGCACCGGTCACCAGCGCGGTGCGTCCGGACAGGTCGAGCAGCGCTGGCGTCGTCGGCATGCGGCGAGACTAGGTGGGCCGCGAGCACGCGATCATGTGGCGCCGGCCCACAGTTCGAGGACCATCTATAGGGCTTGGCGTCATGAGTGCTGAGCGTCCGGGACACCTGTCACGTCAAGTTGTTCGGCGTCCACACTGGTCACCTGCGAGCCATCCGAACGCCGGGCGGTGAGCGACTCCAGCGATGCTGCTGACGGCCACCAGGCGAGGAAATACCCGTCCACGGTGGTCGCCGCCACGGCGCGCCCGTCGCTGGTTCGGAGCGTGACCGAGGCGACCTCGGCCCCGATCTCGCCGGCCACCACTCCCGTGGGATCGGGACCGGTGCCCGTGACGGCCAGATCCACGCTGACCGCTCCTGGGCGGCCCGGGCCGACCGAGCGATCCACGAGGGCCCCGTAGCGCTGCCCCTGGTTGCCCACGCACACCCCCAGGCTCATCCCCGAGATCAACAGCGTGCTCGTAGTGCTCCCACGCTTCTCGGCCAGGACTTGAGGAGAGCGGTCGAGCTGCCCGGCGTTGGGCAGCCGGGACAGCCGGGCGGAGCAGTCGAGCTGGGCTCGGCGCAGGGCGTTACCGGACAGCGCATCGGAGCTGGCTGCCCAAACCGGCGTGCTCAGGAGTGGCACGGACGCAACGGCGGCGGTCGCGACGCAAGCCGCCACGGCCGTCGTGATGAGGACCCTGCGCCGAGGTGGGCTGCCTGGCGAGGTCCCGGGTGAGTCCAGCCGAGTCAGTAGCTCATGGGTCATGAGCGTCAGCTGCGCTGACGACAGGTCATGCCTGGGGATGATCTTCTCGCTCATTTCAGCTCCTCTGATGGGCGCGTCACGGGTGGGGCCAGTGACTCGTGGAGGATCGCCCTGGACCTGCTGAGGCGGGACTTGACGGTGCCCACAGGGACACCGAGAGTGAGCGCCGCCTCCTGCGTGGTCAGGTCGCCGATGAAGCAGAGCTCGACCGCCGCCCGTTGGACAGGGGAAAGGCGCGACAGGGCCCGGTGCACCCCGCGGGCGTCGCGCTGGGCATCGACTCGCGAGCAGATCTCGTCGGCTGGATCCACGCTCGCGTCAGGGTGTGCCTCAGACGCGCCCAGACGAGTCAGAGCCCGCAGGCGACGCGCGATACCGCGCCGGTGGTGCGCCGTAACATGCGCCGCAATCCCGAACAACAGCGGCAAGGCGCCTGGCTCCCCGACCACGAGACGGTCGCGAGAGCGCCACGCTTCCAGGAACACCGTCGCAGCCAGATCTTCGGCGTCCCGGAAGGTGCCGTTGCGGTAGGCGCAGTAGTTGGTCACGGTGGTGGCGTGGCGACGGAAGAGCTCTGCGAAGGCGCCCCGGTCGCCAGAGGACACCGCCAGCCACAGCTCGCGATCGGACTCCAAGCCGGTCAGCACCATCACACCCCTCTATGCCCGCAGGGGTCGGAACGGTTCCAACACCATCCGAGCGACTGGGCCGCACCACGCTGGACGTGCGAGGGGTGGGCTGTTGGGCCCACCCCTCGTGCTGGTCCGACTAACCGCCGTTGCTGATCAGCCAGACCCCTCCCGTGGCGCCAAAGCGGTAGCGATCCCACAGGTGTCGGTGCTTGGCGCATCCACCGCCCCACCAAGCGATGCAGAAATCGAAGTTGTACATGGTGTCGGCCACGTTGTAGCCGGTCCCGTAGTACTCGGTGGTCGTGCAACCGAGGTAGTTGTACGTCGGGTACCAGCCGTCCGTTCCCCAGCACCCGGGCGTGGCGTAGGTGATCCAGCCGCCACTGCCGCACCAGTCCTCGCTGCCGTACCCGTCCATTCCCAGCCACCCGGGTTGCTTGAAACTGAACGTCCAACAACCGCCGACAGTGAGCTGGCTTGACGCGCCAGCAGGCGTCGACTTCGTCGGTTTAGGGGGCGACTTGGTGTCGGCCATGGTGCCGACATGAGTACCTGCGTAAGGACTCAGTCCTTTCGCCGCAATCTCGTTGGCCGTCATGGTGTGCACGGTGCCCACGAGCTTGCCGTCGCTGTCGGCGATGTCGACGGTCTGCCCCACGGCAGGCGGCTGATGACCGCTGCCTGTCGACTCTCCCGCGGGACCCGCCAACGCCGGGCTCGCCGAAAGCGTCATCGCCGCCAAAGTCGCGGCTATGGCCCCCATTTCCCTCAGTCGTCTCTGCATGGATATAACCCCCTCTGTGGCATTCAATGCCTCTAATGGCATAGAAAGATACCCAGATACGGTAAGGCGCATGGTGGTGCATCGCAATCCGTGAGGGTGGCGCTGCTTCCATGATGGTCCCCCCAGTTGGCGGCGAACCTGTGTGGTCGGTCCGGACAGGCCAGTGGCCGGCACACCGTCGCTGCGGTATGCCGGCCACCGGGCCCTCGTTCGGGTCCTCGTGTGAACCCTCGGGTGGTCCCTCGCTCGCCTAGGAGGGGACGCTGGCAGCGCCCGGCGGCAGGAAGCGCCGGCCAGTCACCTTCTCGGAGACGCCCTCGCGGTCGAGCAGGGGAGTGAGTCCACCGTTCCAGAACTGGAAGCCCGCGCCGGTGATCATGGCCAGGTCGAGGTCCATCGGGGCTGCGACCACGCCCTCGTCGAGCATGCGACGCGCCTCGTCGGCGAGGACGCCCAGCACCCGCTCGCGGACCTCCTCCGTCGAGAGCACCACCGGGTCGGACGGCTTGTCGAAGAGTGCCTCGACCTCGGGGTCGACGACCGGCTTGCCCTCGGGCCAGGTGTAGATGGCCGACTTCTTCGCCGCGACGACCTTGCGCAGGTTCTCGGAGACGTAGAAGCGGTCGGGGAAGGCCTTGGCGAGGGTCTCGTTGTTGTGCAACGCGATGGCCGGCCCGACCAGGCCGAGGAGGATGAACGGCGGCATCGGGGCGAGCCCGGCGAACGCGCGGTCGGCGACCTCGATGGGGGTGCCCTCGTCGACGACCTTGGCGACCTCGCCCATGAACCGTCCGAGCAGCCGGTTCACGATGAAGGACGGGCTGTCCTTGACCAGGATCGTGGTCTTCTTCAGGCCCTTGCCCGTGGCGAACGCGGTGGCGAGGGTGGCGTCGTCGGTGTGCTCGCCCTTGATGATCTCCAGCAGTGGCATGACGGCCACGGGGTTGAAGAAGTGGAAGCCCACCACCCGCTCGGGGTGCGCCAGCTCGGAGGCCATCTCGGTGATCGACAGCGACGAGGTGTTCGTCGCCAACACGCACTCGGGGCTGACGATCGCCTCGACCTCGGCCCACACCTGCTTCTTGACCGACATCTCCTCGAACACCGCCTCGATGACGAAGTCGGCGTCGGCGAAGCCGTCCTTGGACGTCGCGCCGGTGACCAGGGCCTTGAGGCGGTTGGCCTTGTCGGGGCCGACCCGCTTCTTGCCGAGCAGCTTGTCGACCTCGCCGTGCACGTAGCCCACCCCCTTGGCCACCCGCTCCTCGTCGAGGTCGGTCATGACCACGGGCACCTCGAGCCGCTGGGCGAACAGCAGAGCCAGCTGGCTCGCCATCAGGCCGGCGCCCACGATGCCGACCTTGGTGACCTTGCGGGCCAAGGCCTTGTCGGGTGCCCCGGCCGGGCGCTTGGCCCGACGCTGCACGAGGTCGAACGAGTAGAGCCCGGCCCGCAGCTCGTCACCCATGACGAGGTCCGCTAGGGCCTCGTCCTCGGCCGCGAAGGCCTCGTCGCGGGTGGCCGTGCGCGCCTGGCCCACGAACTGCAGTGCGCGGTAGGGCGCGGGAGGCTTGCCCCCGGTCTTGAGGTCGACCAGACCCTTGGCCGCCTTGATGGCGGCGGCCCACTCGGCCTCGTCGGTCGAGACCTCGCGGCGCTCGACCTTCGTCTCCCCGGTCAGCACCGACGCGGCCCAGAGCAAGGACTCCTCGAGGAAGTCGGCCGGCTCCAGCAACACGTCGGCGATTCCCAGCTCGAAGGCCTGCGGTCCCTTGAGCATGCGGTTCATGTTCATCGGGTTCTCGATGATGACCTTGAGGGCGTTGGCCGGACCGACGAGGTTGGGCAGGAGGTAGCAGCCGCCCCACCCGGGCACGAGACCCAGGAAGGTCTCCGGCAGGGCGAGCGCGGGGACGCCGGCCGAGATGGTGCGGTAGTCGGCGGACAGCGCGATCTCCACGCCGCCACCCATGGCCGCACCGTTGATGAAGGCGAAGGTCGGCACCGGCAGGTCCATGATCGCCGCGAACGCGGCGTGCCCGGCCCGGGCCACCTCGAGCGCCTGCTGGCGGTCAGCGGCCTGCGACACCGCCTTGAGGTCGGCGCCGACAGCGAAGATGAACGGCTTGCCGGTGATGCCGACCGCCTGGATCTCGCCTGCCTCGGCGCGTGCCCGCAGCGCGTCGACGGTGGCCTTGAGCCCAGCGATGGTCCGGGGGCCGAACGTGTTCGGCTTGGTGTGGTCGAAGCCGTTGTCGAGCGTGATCAGGGCGAGGGTGCCCGCCTTGCCCGGCAGGACGACGTCGCGCACCGGGGTGTGGGTCACGACCTCCTCGAACGAGCTGGACTGCTCGCTGCCGCGAGCGGCGGGGGTCTCGTAAACAGGCTGCTGGCTCATGCGGCGACCTCCGTGCCGTAGTCGGCGTGGTGGGGGTTCTCCCAGATGACGGCGGCACCCATCCCGATGCCGATGCACATGGCGGTGAGGCCGAACCGCACCTCGGGGTGCTCCTCGAACTGGCGTGCCAGCTGGGTCATCAGGCGCACGCCGGACGATGCGAGCGGGTGGCCGGTGGCGATGGCACCGCCGTACTGGTTGACGCGCGGGTCGTCGTCGGCGATGTCGAAGTGCTCGAGGAAGGCGAGCACCTGCACCGCGAAGGCCTCGTTCAGCTCGAACAGGCCGATGTCCTCGATCGACAGCCCGGCCTTGGCGAGGGCCTTCTCGGTGGCCGGGACGGGGCCGATGCCCATCACCTCGGGTTCGACCCCGACGAAGGCGAAGTCGACGAGGCGCATCTTCACGGGCAGGCCGAGCTCGTGGGCGGCGGTCTCCGAAGCGAGGATGCAGGCGGTGGCCCCGTCGTTGAGCCCGGCGGAGTTGCCGGCGGTGACGTTGCCGTGGGGGCGGAACGGCGTCTTGAGGGCCGCGAGGTCGTCCAGCGTGGTGCCGGGACGCGGCGGCTCGTCCTGGGTGGCCAGGCCGTAGCCCAGCTCCTGGTGGCGGGTGGCCACGGGCACCAGATCGGGCTGGATCTGCTCGTTGGCGTAGGCCGTGGCGAGCTTGTCCTGGGACCCCACGGCATACGCGTCGCTGCGCTCCTTGGTGATCGACGGGAACCGGTCGTGCAGGTTCTCGGCCGTCGAGCCCATCACCAGGGCCGACGGGTCGACGAGCTTCTCGGCGACGATCCGCGGGTTGGGGTCGACGCCCTCGCCCATGGGGTGACGGCCCATGTGCTCGACGCCACCGGCGATCGCGACGTCGATGGAGCCGAAGGCGATCGAGCTCGCCGTGGTGGTCACCGCGGTCATCGCGCCGGCGCACATCCGGTCGACGGAGTAGCCGGGCGTGGTCTTCGGCAGGCCCGACAGGAGGGCGGCCATGCGACCGAGCGTGAGGCCCTGGTCACCGATCTGCGTCGTGGCCGCGATGGCGACCTCCTCGACGCGCTCCGGAGGGAGCTCGGGGTGACGGCGCATCAGCTCGCGGATGCAGCGGATGACGAGGTCGTCGGCGCGGGTCTGGGCGTACATGCCCTTGTCGCCGGCCTTGCCGAACGGTGTGCGGACACCGTCGACGAACACGACCTCATGAAGGGTGCGGGGCACGGGTGGCCTCCCTGGGTATGTGGATCAAGCTCGGGGTGGGGTTGCACCGGTATGCCGGTGGGTACGCGCTCGATGCTACTCCGCGGTAACAAGCGGGTCACCGGACCCGGTGCGTGAGAGCCGTCACCCAGCGCCCCGAGCGCCGGGCGAGGCCCGGACACCGGGCGGTCACTGGTGAGTTGAGGTTCAGCTGCAAGCGCGGAAGTAGTCACGTTGGGGGGTTCAGGCGCTGCGTGGTGGCCCCTACGGTGATGGGGACGGCACGTGCCTCAAGTACGGGGTGGCTGTACTCGCGCGACGCCAGCAGTGCACGGAATCGAGTCCATCGTGACTACTACCCCCACCGCACCCACCCCGACTCCACACCGGAGGAACCGGCATCTCACCGGTTCTGGTCCGGGTGGTCGGCGCCGTATCGGACTCGTGGTGGTCGGGTCGTTCGCTGCCGGCTGGCTGGCCGCGCTGCTGCTGGCGATCGCCCCGTTCATCCCGGCTGACGTCCCCCGGGTCACTGGTGCGCTGCTGTGCGGGTACGCGCTGGGGTGGGCGCTGCTGGCGGGCGGGTCCACGCGGTTCACGGACCAGCCGCAACGGTGGGCCTGGGCCTTGGCGGTGTTCATGGCCGCTGGTGGTGTGCTTCTGCTGGCGTTCGGCGGCTCGGTGATGGGTGGCTTGGCGTGGGTGTGGCCGCCGGTCCTGCTGGTGTTGGTCATCTGGGCATGGCGTCAGTCCCGGCTGCATCTGCGCAGTCGTGCCCGGCCGGTGCTGGTGTCTCCGCTGCTGGTGCTGCTGGCGCTGACGTCGGTCGGTGGCGTGTACCAGGTTCTGGGTGCGCGGGCGGACGCGAAGGCGTCCCCGATGCCTGGGCAGCTGGTCGACATCGGCGGGCGCAACCTGCACCTGCGCTGCACCGGTTCGGGCACCCCGACGGTGCTCCTGCAGCCCGGTGCTGGCGAGATCTCCTCGAACACGGGGTGGATAGCGCCGGCCGTGGCCAAGCAGACGAGGGTGTGCGTGTACGACCGGGCCGGGCGCGGGTGGAGCGACCCCGCTGACACCCCGCAGGACGGTGCTGCGCTCGTGGCCGACCTGCATGCGCTCCTGGCCCGCGCGCACGTGACCGGGCCGTACGTGGTGGCAGGTCACTCCTTCGGCGGTCTGTACACGTTGGCGTTCGCCGCCCGGTACCCCGACGAGGTGGTCGGGATGGTGCTGCTCGACTCCACGGCGCCCAAGCCAGCGACGAACTTGACCAAGGTGACGGCGTCGGGGTCGTACGACGTGATGAGTCACCTGTCCGCGCTGGTCGCCACGATCGGGGAGGTCGGGTTCAGCCGCTTGTACTCACACGTGGAGGCGGGCACCCTGCCGCCGAGATCGCGAGACGAAATCCGCGCGAGCATCGCGAAGGCGAACACGGTCAAGAGCACGATCGACGAGTACGTCCAGTCGAACAAGGCGATGGAGCAGGCGGGCGAGCTGACCGACTTCGGTGCCAAGCCGCTGGTTGTGGTGACGGCGGGCAAGGGAAGCGCACCGGACTGGTCAGCCAGGCAGGACCGTCTGGCGGCGCTGTCCACGAACAGCGCGCACCGCACCATCGCGGGTGCGGTCCATGAGGACCTGGTGGCCAAGCAGGGCGATGCCGCGCAGAGCACCCAGGCCATCGTGGACGTGGTGACAGCCGTTCGTCACAAGGCACTGGTCGCCAAGTAGGCCGTCGCGTCGGGCGCTCGGACCCTTGGTTGGGTCCGAGCGCCCGAGTATGGTGCGCAGTCCGGGGGGCGTCAGTGGTGCATCTGCATCCCGGCGCCCTCGACCCGCTGGTTGGGCATCCGCAGGTACGCGAACACCGCCAGGACCAGGGCGATGCCGGCTGCTGCGAGGAACCCTCGGTCGAAGCCGTCGACGACACCGGTGGCACTCGCGAGGCTGCCGGCGGTGCTGGCCACTGCGGACAGGACCGCTACGCCGAGGGCGGCTCCGACCTCGTGGCCTGTCATGAGGAACCCGGAAGCCATCCCAGCGTGCTGCGCCGGGATCCCCGCCATGGCGGTGACGGACACGGGAGCGAAGACCATGCCGACGCCCAGACCGATGACAACCAGGCCGGGCAGGACGCCGACGAGGAAGGCGGATCCAGCGGAGGCCTGCGAGAGCAGGAGCGCTCCGGCGGCCACGATGACCAGCCCGATGGCGGCGATGGTGCGGGGGGTGCCGTGGGCCATGGCGTGCCTCGCGACGACGGTGCCGGCGGTGATGGCCAGGGCGAACGGGACGAACGCGACGCCCGCCTGGATGGCGGAGTACCCGGCAACGGTCTGAGCGAAGATGGAGGCGAGGAACACGGTCCCGACCAGGATGCCGCTGACGCCGAGCATGACGGTGGTGCCAGAGACGAGGGACGTGACCTTCCACGTGTGCGGCGGCACGAGCGGGTTCGTGGCCTTGCTCTCCCGCACCTTGAATGCCACCGCCAGCACCACGGAGGTGGCGAACGCGACGAGCACGCGGACGGAGAGCCAGCCGTGCTGCTCGGTCGCACCCAGCCCGTAGACGAGCGTGGCCAGGCTGCCGACGACGGTGGCGGCTCCGGCGACGTCAAACTGCTTGAGGGTGACGCGTGCGGTGGTGGCGGCGGGGATGACCTTGAGGCCGACCACCAGGGCGACGGCGCCGATCGGGGCGTTGATGAAGAAGATGGTCTGCCAACCTGCCCAGGTGGTCAGGGCCCCTCCGAGAAGGACACCGGCGGCGACGCCGAGTGAGCCGACGGCGCCCCAGAGGGTCAGGGCCAGGCGGCGCTGGGCGCCGGAGTACGTGGTCATGATGATGGACAGCGCGGCCGGGGTCGTCAGCGCTGCGGCGAGGCCCTGGCCGGCGCGGGCGGCGATGAGCTCGCCTGCGGTGCCGGCAAACCCGCTGACGATGGACGCGATGGTGAACACCGTCAGGCCGGTGAGGAACACCCACTTGCGGGACAGCAGGTCGGCGACGCGGCCGCCGAACAGCAGGCCGCCGCCGGACATCATCAGGTATGCCGTGACGACCCACTGCATGGCGGACCCGTCCAGGTGCAGGTCGCGTCCGATGGTCGGCAGGGCGGTGTTGACGACGGAGATGTCGAGGACGACGAGGATCTGTGCGGCGAGGGCGAGGGCCAGGACCGTCCAGGACTTGCGCGGCCCATCGGTGTCGTGGTGGTGGCCGGCGGCAGGTGCGTGTCCATGGTCGGTGGTGGTTGTGGTGTGGGTTGCGGCGTGGGTGTCGACGACGGCGGTGTGGACCGCGAGCGGTTCGGCGGCGGGCTTGGTGTGCATGACAACTCCTTGACGGTCTCGGCTTGTGGCCCACCACTGGGTCCAGCTGTCGGTGGGGGTGCTGCCTACCGTCGTCCGATTGCGGTTGGCTCGCGCCGGTCAATTGGCCGGGGTACGCGGGTGCCTGCAACGCGCGAAGCAGTGGTTGTCCGGTGCGCCACCGGTTTGCGACCCGGCCACGATGCCGTGAAGGGCATCAGCCGAAGTCGAGCTGAGCCAGCTCGGTGCGGGAGCTGACGCCTACCTTGGTGAACACGTTGCGCAGGTGGAACGCCACGGTGCGCGGTGAGACCCAGCACTGGGCGGCGACATCCTTGTTCGACAGGCCGGTGCTGACCAGCTGGGCGACCTTGAGCTCCATCGGGGTCAGGTTCAGCAACGTGGACGGGTCGCGCTTGCGTGCGGTTTCACCGGAGGCTCGCAGCTCCTGGGTGGCGCGCTCCACCAGCGGGTTCGCACCCAGCTCGGTGAAGGTCTCCAGTGCCGCCCGCAGGTGGGTGCGGGCGTCGACGCGGCGGTTGGTGCGGCGAAGGAACTCGCCGTAGGCGAGCTGGGTACGTGCGAGGTCGTAGGGTCGGCCCGCGTCTCTGTATTGCGCGATGGCTCGGTCGAACGCCGTTGTCGCGTCTGCAGGGTCGGCCGCGGTGAGGGCACGTCCCAGCTCGAGCGCGCCGAGAGCCCACGGGTATCCGCTACCGGTGGCGAACTCGGTGAGCTCCTCGACCCATGCGTCGGCTTGCTGGGTGTCGCCGGCGCGGACAGCGGCTTCAAGGCGATCGACGGCGGCCATCCGGTGCAGGGCGGGGACGCGCATACCCGACAGGTGGTGCAGCGCTGTTGCCGCATCTCCCTGTGCAGTGGCGCGGGCTCCCTTGGCCCATCGGGTGACGTCATGGGCGGGGCCGGCCATGATGCCCAACGGGTGGCGAGCGGTGACGTCCTCGAGCGATGCAAGGTGCTGGTCGAAGTCGTCACTGCCACTCAGTGCCCCCAGCAGGGCCAGGCACGCCAGGGGTGGGGCGGTCAGGGTGGGTTGTCCAACACTGCGCGCCAAGGTCAGCGCCTCGTCGGCCGAGCTGGCCGCGGCAGTCCATGGACCGGTGGGGAGCTGGGCGAACATGAGTCGTTCGAGGGCGTAGACGACGACCATGCCGGCGCCTGCCTCTCGGGCGGTGGACTCCATGGCGGAGTAGTAGAAGCGGGCTCCTTCGTCGTGGCCGAGGTGCAAGGCGGTGTTGCCGAGGTTCCCCATGACGTCCAGGTCCTCGACGCGCCGTCCAGCATCCAGCGCGAGGGCCAGAGCGGGGACGGCGCGGGCCCAGTCGTGGTCGCCGCAGGCGGTCAGGGTCGCCAACAGCAGCCGCAGGCAGGCGGTGCGTTCGGTGTCGTGGGACGAAGGGGTGAGCAGGGTCGTGAGCACGTCGTCACCCAGGGCGGCTCCACTGTCAGCGCCGTAGGTGCGGTTCAGTGCCGCCGCACACGCCATCTCCAGTGCTCGGCCGGTGTCGTGGTCGGCCACGGTGCGGGCGGCGACGGTGAAGATGCGGTGGGCGTCGACGGCAGACCCGACGTTCACCTCGATGCGAGCGCGAAGGCGGTCGATGTCGGCGCGCTGTAGGGGGTCGACTGCAAGGTCGCGGGCCGTGGACGCCAGGGCACGCGCGCGGAGCGCCTGTCCCGCTGCCCACCCGGTGCGGGCAGCACCGAACAGGCGGGTGGCGCGGTCTGCGTCATCGACGGTGAGTTCGGCTGCGCGTTCGAACGCCTCCGCTGAGGCGACGTGGCCGCCACGTTGTTCAGCGCGGGTGGCGACGGCGTGGAGCTCCGCAGCGACCGCGGCGTCAGGGCCGTCCGCCGCCGCGGCCCGGTGCCAGGTGGCACGGTCCGGGTCGTCGGCACCCACTGCCTGCGCGAGGGCTCGGTGCGCCTGGCGCTGCTCGAAGCTGGTCGCGGCCTGGTACACGGCGGAGCGGACGAGCGGGTGCCTGACCGCCACGACGTCGCCGGTGACGGAGAGCAGGCCAGCTCGTTCGGCGTCGTCCCACGACGCCACGTCAACACCGAGGGTGCCAGCCGCCTGCCGGACGGTGGCGACTCGTCCGGTGGCGTCGGCGGCGGCGACCAGCAGCAGCGTCTGCACCTGTGGGGGCAGGCGACGACACCGGTCGAGGAAGGCGCGTTCCACCCCGGCGGTCAACGCGAGTCGCGACGGCAGCGGCGCCTGTCCTTGTAGCTGCTGCGTGCTCAGTCCGGTGGGGAGCTCGAGGAGGGCGAGCGGGTTCCCACGCGTCTCACGGACCAGCCGCTCAGCGACCTCGCCCGAGACGGGGTCTCCGCCCCGTTCGTCAAGGAGCTGACGGGCAGCAGCGTCGTCCAACCCGTCGATCTGCAGGACAGGCAGACCGGGCGGAGCGAAATCACGGCCGGCCGTTTCGCCGGTTCGAGCGGCGAACACCATGGCCACCGGGTCCGCGGAAAGCTGCCGGGCGGCGAACAGCAAGGCGTCCGCGGACGCGGAGTCGAGCCAGTGCGCGTCGTCGACCACCACGAGGAGCGGGTGGTCGGGCTCGGCTGCATCGGTCAGCACGGACAAGGTCGCGACACCGACGAGGAACGGCTCGACGGTGGGTCCGTCCTCGAGACCGAACGCGACCCGTAGCGCTCGCGCCTGCGGACCAGGCAGGTGGTCGAAGTTCACGACGGGACGCAGCAGGCGGTGCAGCGCCGCATACGGCAGCGGTGACTCCGACTCCACACCGGCGGTGCGCAGCACCCGAACGTCACCACTCCCACTGTTCTGTTGCCGTGGGGCGGTCAGGTCGTGCAGTAGGGCACTCTTGCCGACGCCGGGCTCACCAAGGATGACCAGGACGGCGCCGTTGCTGGCGCGTGCTTGTTCCACCATGGCGGCAAGATGCGCGCGTTCGGGCTCACGGCCGTGTAGCACCTGCCGACAGTACCGCCGGATCGTCCCGCCCTCCGTGGCATCCCGGCACATTGACGGGGGCGAACCCTGCCCGGTAAGGAGCATCGTGGACTCACCGAAGAACGCGAGACCCAACTGAAGGACTCCCATGAGCTCAACAACCGTTCCCGCAGACCCAACCGCACGCCCCGCCACGAAGCACATCGGCATCCTGCTGTTCGACGACGTCGAGGAGCTGGATGCCGTCGGGCCGTGGGAGATCTTGGCGAACTGGACGCTGACCTACCCACAGGACGGGTGGACGGTCTCGTTCGTGTCCAAGGATGGCCGGTCGGTCCGGGCGGCCAAGGGTCTGGTCCTCGGCGCGCACCACTCGTTCGCGGACGTCCCACCGATGCAGGCGCTCATCCATCCCGGCGGCCAAGGCACCCGGACCTTGATGCGCGACGAGGACCACCTGGCGTGGGTCCGCGGACAGGGCGCCACAGTGCCGCTGATGGCGAGTGTGTGCACCGGCGCCCTGGTGTATGCCGCCGCGGGACTTCTGGCAGGGCGTCCCGCCACCACCCACTGGGAGTCGCTGGGCCTGCTGCGCGAGCTCGACGCGTCGACCGACGTCCAGGACGATGTCCGGTTCATCGACGACGGTGACGTCATCACCAGTGCCGGCGTCAGCGCCGGCATCGACATGGCGCTGCACTTGGTTGACCGGCTGGCGGGCACCGACCGCGCTCGTGCAGTGCGGCGTGACGTGCAGTACGACCCGCAGCCGCCCGTCTGACCCCGGTCTGACTCGACGTGTCTCTGGTGGCGCCGTCCCGTCGGGGACACTGGGGGAAACACCGACCGTAGCTTCGACAAGGAGTCCGCCGTGACTGAGGGAACCGTCCGCTGGTTCGATGCCGACAGGGGGTTCGGCTTCATCGCCCTCGGGCAGGGGGCAGAGGACCTGTACGTGCATGCGTCAGAGATCGTCAGCGACGACGCGATGAAGCTGCTCCGGGAGGGGCAGGTGGTCGAGTTCGAGATTGGCGAGGGGGATCGCGGCCCGCAGGCCCGCCGCGTCCGGGTCACGGCCGACCAGGCCGCCGACGCACCGCTGGGCGTGCTTGGCACCGTGTCCTGGTACGAGCCTGCCAAGGGGTACGGCTTCATCACGCCCGACGGCGGTGGTGGCGAGATCTTCGTGCACAGTTCGGC
>NZ_JBFUCW010000013.1:0-139501 GCF_056405035.1 Pedococcus sp. P2_A3
CCAGGAGCACTGAAACCGGGCCGCGACCTCAGCCACCGGGACACCGCTGTCGACCACCAACTTGGCGACCGTGAGCCGGGCACGAGGGGTCAGGGCAGCGTTAGCGTGGGACACGAGGGCCTCCTGTTTTGTGAGCGGATACCTAGGCAGTTCCACTCCACCGCGGGAGGCCCTCCCGCGCCACTGATCAGATCAGCGGATCACACCCACTCAACCAACGTCCCCGGTCAGTACAGCTAGCAAAGGTTGCTGGGGCGGGTCGGACGAAGCTGGTCGTGCGGGACAGATCGGTGACGCTAACGTCGCCAGCCCCCGCCGGCTCTGCAGGCGCGGTCGCGTCAGGGGTGGAGGAGCACCACGAGAGCGAGGAAGACCAGCGCCGCGCCCAAGGTCAGCAGGTGGTCGCGCAGGTCGTGGGTGGGGTGCTCGTCGAGGTCGAGCGACGTCATCATCCGCAGCGTCGGCGGACCGGCCGGTGCAGGAACTGCCATGGTGACCCCCAACCCGACGGTGTGTCTGACCTGTGCGACCAGACTACTCCGCGCACCCAGGGGCGTCAGGGGTGGAGGGCGTCGAACTCGGCCTCGGAGATGGTCTCGTCGTCGGCGTCGAGCCGGATGTGGCCGAGCAGTGACTGCAGCACCCGCAGGGCGGAGGCCGCCCGCTCGCCCCAGTCGGACAGGTAGCTGAACTGCCACCACCACAGGGCCTCGGAGATGCGGCCCTGGTCGTAGTGGCGCAGACCGTGGGAGAGCGCCCCGGCGACGACCGTCACGTCGTTGGACAGCGATCCCGTGGTGAGCTCGGTGGAGGTGACGGGGTCGACGACGTCGGCGTACTCGTCGAGCCCCTCGAAGAGGTTGGCGACGCCGGTGCGCAGCGGGTCGAGCTCGGCTTCCACGGTGTCGGTCTCGAACCGCTCGACCGGCACGATGTCCTCGATCGCCCCGAGACGCGCCCCCATCACCAACGCCTGCGACAGGGCCAGGAGCGTCATGGGGATCGCAGCATCCGGCGCGGAACCGGACGCGACCTCGGTCATGGTGGTCAGGTAGGCACGGGCATCGACGGCCGACTCGTCGGCCAGCACCTGCAGGTCGTCAGACATCGAGAAGCCTCCTACCTTCGAACGCGCGGCCCAGGGTGACCTCGTCGGCATACTCCAGGTCGCCACCGACGGGCAGGCCCGAGGCGAGCCGGGTGACTCGCAGGCCCATCGGGCGCAGGAACCGGGCGAGGTAGCTCGCGGTCGCCTCGCCCTCGAGGTTGGGATCGGTGGCGATGATGACCTCGGTGACCTCGGCCGACGCGAGCCGGGTCATCAGCTCCTTGATGCGCAGGTCGTCGGGGCCGACGCCGTCGATCGGGCTGATCGCGCCGCCGAGCACGTGGTAGCGACCACGGAACTCGCGGGTGCGCTCGATGGCGACCACGTCCTTGGGCTCCTCGACGACGCAGATCGCAGTGCCGTCGCGGCGCGGGTCGGCGCAGATGCGGCACTGCTCGGACTCCGCAACGTTCCCGCAGGTCTCGCAGAACCGCACCTTGGCCTTGACCTCGGTGAGCACCTCGACGAGCCGCTTGACGTCGATCGCATCGGCCTGGAGCAGGTGGAAGGCGATCCGCTGGGCACTCTTCGGCCCCACGCCGGGCAGCCGGCCGAGCTCGTCGATCAGGTCCTGGACCACGCCTTCATACACATCCGTGAGCCTATGCCCTCGGGGTGTCAGCCCTCGCGACGCCGTCCCGCACGCGCTCACGCAGCCCGGCGGCCAGACCCATCACGGTCAGCTGGTCGACCAACCCACCCACGTGGTCCGCCACCCAGCGGTGCCGCACCGGCGCCAGGCGCAGCCTCAGGTGCATCCGGGTGCGACCACCGTCTGCGGCCGACAGCTGCAGGCACCACGTGAGGTGGGTGCGTCCCCGCGTCGACCCGTAGAGCAGGTGCTGGGCCGGCTCGAGCCCGACCACCGTGAAGGTCGCGTCCGCGCCACCCCAGTCGGGCACCACGTCACCGACCGCGAGCACCTGGTGACGCGGGTCGATCCGGCGCAGCCCTCGACGAGCGGGCGGGACGAGCAGCTCGACGACCGCGGGGAAGTACCAGCCCGCGCGTCGCTTGCCGAGCTGGACGACCCACGGCCACACCGACTCGGGCGGGGCGTCGAGCGTGAACGCCCGGTCCATCACGACGTCGGCCGGGGCCACCACCTCGTCCCCGGGCATCGGGGCCACCCGCTCACCGGTCGTGGGGCGGGTCAGGAGCTCGGCAGCCTCCATCGCGCCGGTCAGGGACCTTCGTCGATGACCTTGCCGCCGAGGAGTCGCTCGATCACCGGGCGGCCCACCTCACCGAGCTCGGCGATGTCCTCGTCGTCGGCGCTGGCCGCGCTGTCGTCGGCGACGTAGGTGTCAGGGGTCCTGGCCGGCTCCTCCGCCGCGACGGCAGCCTTCGCGGCCGCCAGCCTCGAACCCGTCCCTGGTTCGGCGGGGGCGGCCGTGCCTGCGGCGGCCGGGGCCTGCGACGCCGCCGAGGCAGCGCCCGGCGCGTCGTCGCTGGCCCAGCTCGGCCCGCTCGAGGGACCGGTCGATGCGGTCGCCCACCCGCCGCCCGTCTCCGGAGGCGGGCTCGAGGCCGCGAGGCCTGCGTATGCCGCGGGGCCGCCGTCGCCGCCCGCCGCACCGCCGTCGGTGCTGCCGCGGGGACGGGCCGGGGCGGGGTTGTCGCCCTTCACCGCGGGGTCGTCGGACGGGTAGCGGTTGGCCGGGACGACGGTCGGGTGGGACTCCCCGCTCGGCGCGCTCTGCCCGGCGTCCGGGGTCGGGATGCCCTCGACGCGGGCGTCCACGCCGAGGACGTCGATCAAGGCCTGGCGCACGAGGTCGGCGTGGGGACCGTGGCGGAAGGTGTTGGCGATGCCGACGGTGGAGATGCCGAGCACCACCTTGGAGCCGTCGTAGTCATGGACCGTGGCGTGCTCGGACAGCAGCGTCCACGTCGTGCGCTTGTGCTTGAAGATCCAGCCGAGGACGTCGGGCCAGGCGCGGCGGATGGCAGCGACGTCCATGCCGCCCGCGATGGCGCCCGTCGGGGGGCGCTCCGACTCGGGCTCGTCAACCGGCGTCGCGGCCGCAGCGGGCGCGGAGACGGCTTCGGCGACGGGCTCGGCGACGGACTCGGCGACCGCGGGCTGGGAAGCCGCAGCCCCGAAAGCCGCAGGCTGGGAAGCCGCCGGCTCGGAGGTCGCAGCCTCGGAAACCACAGGCCCAGAGGTCACCGGCTCGGCCGACGGCCCAGCGGCCACCGGTGCGACAGGCTCGGCAGCCGGCTCCGGCGCGGCAGCGGGTGAGGGTTCAGGGGCGGACGCAGGGGCGGCAGCGGAGGCAGGGGCGGGTGCGGCGGGGGCGGGAGCGGCGGTCGTGGGTGCAGACGCAGGACGCGACGCGGACGGGGCTGCGGCGCGGGCCGCGGACGGGACGCCCTCGACGTCGAGGCGACGCTCGAGGCGGTCGAGCCGCGCGGCATACCCGCTCTCGCCGGAGGCGGCCGGGAGGAGGACCCGCGCGCAGATCAGCTCGAGCTGCAGGCGCGGCGCGGTGGCACCCGTCATCTCGGTCAGCCCCGCGTTGACGATGTCGGCGGCGCGCGAGAGGGCACCGCCACCGAACGCGGCGGACTGCTGGCGCATGCGCTCGAGCTGGTCCTCGGGGACGCCACGCAGCACCGAGGAGGCACCGTCGGGGACAGCGGCCACGACGATGAGGTCGCGCAGCCGTTCGAGGAGGTCCTCGACGAACCGGCGCGGGTCGAGCCCGGTCTCGATCACGCGGTCGACCTGGTGGAAGACGCCCGAGGCGTCGGCGGCAGCGAACGCGTCGATGATCGCGTCGAGGAGCTCGGCGTCGGTGAACCCGAGCAGCGCCGCAGCCCCTTCGTAGGTGAGGCCCTCGTCGCCCGAGCCGGCGATGAGCTGGTCGAGCACCGAGAGCGAGTCACGCACGGACCCGCCACCGGCGCGGGTCACGAAGGACAGGACGCCCGGCGCGACCGCCACCTTCTCCTGCTCACAGAGCGAGGCCATGTAATCGGACAGCTGGCCGGGCGGGACGAGGCGGAACGGGTAGTGGTGGGTGCGGCTGCGGATCGTGCCGATGACCTTCTCGGGCTCGGTGGTCGCGAACACGAACTTCACGTGCTCCGGCGGCTCCTCCACGATCTTGAGCAGGGCGTTGAAGCCCTGCGGCGTGACCATGTGGGCCTCGTCGATGATGTAGATCTTGTAGCGGCTCTGGGCCGGACCGTAGGACGCCCGCTCACGCAGGTCACGGGCGTCGTCGACACCACCGTGGCTGGCCGCGTCGATCTCGATCACGTCGACGGTGCCGGCTCCGCCGCGGGCCAGCGCGACACACGAGTCGCAGCTGCCGCAGGGGGTCGGCGTGGGGCCCTGCTCGCAGTTGAGGCAGCGGGCCAGGATGCGGGCACTGGTGGTCTTGCCACACCCGCGCGGCCCGGAGAACAGGTAGGCGTGGTTGACCCGGCCCGTGCGCAGCGCCTGCATGAGGGGCTCGGTGACGTGCTCCTGGCCGATCACGTCGGCAAAGGTCTCGGGCCGGTAGCGGCGGTACAGCGCGGTGCTCACCTCGGGAACCCTAGTCGCCCCCGCGGACATCCGCGTCCCCCCTCGGAGGAGCCCGGACCGAGGGCGCGAGCGCCCGGTGGCAGACTGGCGCGGACGAGGGAGGCACATGTTCGCGCGCCGCAGGCAGGACACCACCGAGCCGGTCCCCGGCGACCCCCCGACCCCGGCTCCCGTGCGGCTCGAGGCAGCCGGCGTCGGCAAGCACATCGACGGCAACGTGCTCCTCTCCCCGATCGACCTCGCGGTCTCCTCCGGTGAGTGCGTCGTGGTCCGCGGGGAGAACGGCAGCGGCAAGACGACGCTCCTGCGCATCCTCGCCGGCACGCTCGAGGCGTCCGAGGGCAGCGCGACCCTCGACGGCGGTCGCGTCGACGAGCGCGACCCGGCCACGCGCGCCCGGGTGGCCGCCCTCATCGGCTACCCCACGGCATACCGCGACCTCACGGTGATCGACCACCTCGTCCTGATCGACTCGACGTGGGGTGGCGCGATCGGCACTGCCGACGAGCGGGCCGACGACCTCCTCGTCAGCCTCGAGATCGACCACCTCTCCGAACGCTTCCCGCACGAGCTGTCGTCGGGCCAGCAGCACCTCTTCCACCTCGCGCTGGTGTTGTTCCGCCCGTCCCGGGTGCTGCTCCTCGACGAACCCGAGCAGCGCCTCGACACCCACAAGCGCGGCCTCCTCACCGAGATCCTGCTGGCCCGCAAGGCGGCCGGGGACGCGCTCGTCGTGGCCTGTCACGACCCCACGATGACGACCGCCATCGCCGACCGCGTCGTCGACGTGCTCGCCCCATGACCTCGGAGCCTGCGCCCGAGGTCGGCCCCACGAGCGACCGCGAGCGCCTCGCCGAGGCCCGCCGGGTGATCCGCGGCGGCCTGCCCGAGCAGGGCAACGGCAACGTCGTGTATGCCGCGTACGTCGCCGTGATCGCCTCCCTCACCTACGGCGTGCCGGCCTCGCGGGCGTTCTTCGAGTTCGTCGACCCGCGCTGGCTCTCCCGACACCTCACCGGCACGCAGGGGGTGCTGGTCGTGGGTGCCCTCGTGCTCGCCGTGTGGCTCCTCGCGCACCGGCTCGGGTCGCTCAGGGGACCGGTCGTGCCGGACCTGCCCTACCTCGACCACGTGGCGGTGAGCTCGCTGGACCGCGCCGTGGTGCTGCGTCGCTGGTGGCGGCTGAGCCTGCTCGGGTGCCTCATCGGCGGCCTGCTGACGGGCGCGGTCGTCGGCACCGGCATGGTCGTCGCCAAGGTCGCCTCACCCTGGGCGCTCCTGCCGTCGAGCCTGGGCGGGCTGCTGGTGGGCCTGGGGTTCGCGGGGTCGTGGCTGTGGGGCCAGGTGCGGTCGTGGCCGACCGGGCCGCGCGGGGCCTCGACCCTGTTGCGGGGGACCCGGTCGCTGCGGGCCCTGCACCACGTCGGGCTCCGCACCCAGTCCTCGCGCGCGGTGACGATGGGCGGTGCGGTGCTGGCCGGCGACCTGCGCGCGGCCCGGCTCGACGTCGCCTCCCCGACGACACGGCTGCGACGACGGCGGTTGCGGGCGCGCGGCCCTGTCGCCGTCGTGGCGGCGCGTGACCTGCTCGGCCTGCGGCGCTCCCCCGGCGCACTGGTCGTGGGCGCCCTGCTCGTCGGCGCGGGCTGTTGGGCGCTCGGCCAGGCGACCATCCCAAGCGTCCCGAACATCGTCGCGTTCGTCGGCACCATCTCCTGCTACCTCGGCTACGGCGCGTGGGCCGAGGGCCTGCGGCTCCAGGGCGACAACGCCGGCACCCCACCGCTGATCGGCCTCGCCTACGGACGCGAGGCGCCCGCGCACCTCGTGACCCCGTCAGCCCTGTATGCCGTGGTGTCCGTGGCTGCCGGCGGCGCCGTCCTGCTCGCGGTGCCGGGGGCGGGCGCCGCAGCCGTGCTCTGGCCGCTGGTGGCGCTGCCGCTCATGGCGGGGGCGCACCTGATGGCGGCGTTCCGTGGGCTGCCACCGGTCAGCCTGTTCTCGCCGGGGTCCGCCGTGGTGTCGGTGGCCTTCTGGTACTCGCGCCCCCTGTTGCTCACCGTCATCGGTGGGGTCGCCGCGACGGCGTTGCTGACGCGCTCGAGCCTGTCGAACGCCCTCATGGTGCTGGTGCTCGCGTCCTATGCCGCGGTGGCGTTCGGGCGGCGCCGCGTCAGGCTGCTCGACGAGGGCCACCGCACCTGACGGGGCGCGCCCGCTGCTCTCGGGCAGTGGGCCGCTTTTCCACGCCGGCCACGCGGCATACCTCCGTGCTTTCGGGCAGTTGGCCGCTTTCGCACGCCGGCCACGCGGCATACCCCGTGCTTTCGGGCAGTTGGCCGCTTTCGCGCGCCGGCCACGTGGCACAAAGGGACACCCCGCGTACCTGGAAGAGCTCTCCTACCCTTGCTGCATTCCTGCCCTGGGGGAGTTCGGAGAGGTACCACCACACGGGGTGTCTGCGACCAGTGTAGACGGGCCCCGGGCGGCGCAGCGAATCCCGGTCCTGAGACGATGGCGCACCGCCCGACCACCGCCTGGAGCACCGCGATGTCCCCCTTGCACCTCTTCCGCCGCCTCGCCATCGCCGAGGCGGTGACCTGGGCCCTGCTGCTCCTCGGGATGGTCCTCAAGTACGTCACCGGGACGACGGAGCTGGGGGTCCGGGTCTTCGGTATGGCGCACGGCGTGGTCTTCATCGCCTACTGCCTCGGTGCGGTCTTCGTGGCCGTCAACCAGCGGTGGTCGGTCGGCACCACGGTGCTGGCGGTGGCGAGCGCGGTGCCGCCGTTCATGACGGTGTGGTTCGACCGCCGCGCGGAGCGCCGCGGCCAGCTCGACGGTCCCTGGCGACTGGCACCCGGCGGCGACCGGCCAGCCGGACCGCTCGAGCGCGCTCAGGCGTGGATGCTCGCGCGGCCGGTCGCGGCTGTGGGTGCGGCCGTCCTCGCGGTCGGCGCGCTCACGCTGGTGGCCCTGCTGGTGGGCCCGCCGGCGTCCTCGCCCAGCTGACGCGGGTCAGGGCAGCGGCACCCAGACCCCGCCGACGGCCCGGGAGAACTCCGAGCCCAGCCAGGAGATCAGGAAGCTGCCCACGAGGGCGAGCAGCAGGCCCGCCCACCAGCGCAGCCGAGGATCGGGCTCCTCCTCGCTCGCCTGCGACGCCGACACGGGGGCGGTCTCCACCGACGCCGCGGGCAGCGCGGCACGGGGCCGCACGAGCTCCAGCACGGCATGGGCGACCACACCCAGGGCCCAGGTGGCGCCGAGCGTCCAGAACCAGAACCAGCGCGTGCCGCGGGTGGGTGCGGGCCCGCGCACCACGGCGACGAGCGCGAGCAGGACGGTGGCGAGTCCCCAGAGGTCGGCTTGGTCGCCCGGCCAGTCGTTGGCCGGACCGGCGGGCGGGACCCCGGCGTCGCGCAGCTCCTGGATGAGGGCATCTGCCGACTCCACCGAGCCGTGGGCCAAATCGACGACACGCACCGCCCCGACCGCGGACCCGGTCCAGTAGACGACGGTGGGAGGGGGCTCGCTGGTGAAGCCCTGCTCCCGATCGAGGGTGCCGTCCTCGTGCGTCGCCGGGAGGTCGACCAGATCCGGCGAACCGTCGGGCAGCCAGGTGCTGTCGTGGCGCACGTTGGACGCGGCCCGGAAGGCGATGACGTGCCCGGCGGCGAGGTCGTCGTGGAACGTGTCGACCCCGACCACACGGAGCTGCGACTGGTAGGTCGAGGCCGCCCACACGACCCAGCCACCGAGCAAGAGCACCGCGAGGACGATGCGGACGACCTGCCCGCGCCGCACCATCGGGTCCGCCGCAGCCTGCACTGCCACCCCCGACATGACCGTCATCGTGGCACGGGTGGAAGCCCGGCGGGGCGGATTCCACGGGGCCGTCCGGGAGCGATTTCAGTGGTGGGGTTCGGCTCAGGTAGCCTCCTCGGCGGAGGATTCGCATAGTGGCCTAGTGCGCACGCTTGGAAAGCGTGTTGAGTGAAAGCTCTCAGGGGTTCGAATCCCCTATCCTCCGCCAGAACCCAGGTCACGTGACCGGGTGCTCGACGGGTCGACCACGCAGGATGTGGTCGACCCGTCGAGGAACCGGCGTCCTCCGGAGGAGCCCGCACCCATGGCCCGACAGATCAACTGGCGCGGAGTGCTGAGCCCCGACGGCCCCGGTGACGGACGTCCTGACGACACGACCTGGCACCCCGGCTCGCCCCTGGTGCCGCCGCGCTCGATCGTCGACAGCGTGCGGCTGATGCAGTTCGGTGCGGCCCTCGAGGTGCTGGAGGTCGTACGGGGATTCCTCACCCGTGGCCAGCTGCGCGACGCGATCAGGAACGAGGTGGCCGTCGGCAAGCTGCCCGCCACCGACGCCGACATCGAAGGTGTGCTCCGGTTCACCCTCAGCCTGACCACGGTCGTCGCCATCGTCAGCTGCCTGATCTGGCTCGCGATGGCCAGGGCCACGGCCCGCGGGTCTCGCTGGTCGCGGATCATCGCGAGCGTCCTCTTCCCGGTGGCGCTCGGCCTGTTCGCCGGCGGGCTGTTGCCCGCTGCGGGGCTGTTCGCCCGCACCCTCGCGCTCGCCCTGCTCCTCGTCGGCGCGTGGGCTCTCGTGCGGTTGTGGCACCGCGACTCCAGCGCCTACATCCGCTACCAGAGCAACCCCACCGACTGAGCGCACCAACCACCGGCTGGCTCTGGCGGGTCGCGGCGCCGTGGCCCACGATGGCGACATGGGCAACGGAGACTACCGCGCGGCATACCAGCAGAGCCTTGACGACCCGGAGGCGTTCTGGGGCCGGGCGGCGGAGGCGATCGACTGGATCACTCCCCCGCCGCGGGTGCTCGACGACGACCGACCGCCGTTCTACCGCTGGTTCACCGGTGGCACCCTCAACACCTGCTTCAACGCCCTCGACCGGCACGTGGCCGCGGGACGCGGCGACCAGCCCGCGCTGCACTACGACTCGCCCGTCACCGACACCCACCAGACCATCACGTATGCCGCGTTGCTCGACCAGGTCTCGACGTTTGCGGGGGCGCTCGCGTCACTCGGGGTGGAGAAGGGCGACCGGGTCGTCATCTACATGCCGATGGTGCCGCAGGCAGTGGTGGCCATGCTCGCCTGCGCCCGTCTGGGTGCCGTCCACTCCGTGGTGTTCGGCGGGTTCGCCCCGGCCGAGCTCGCGGCCCGCATCGAGGACGCCAAGCCCGTGGTGATCGTGGCCGCGAGCTGTGGTGTCGAGCCGAGCCGGGTGGTGGAGTACAAGCCCCTGCTCGACGCCGCCCTCGACCGCAGCTCGCACAAGCCCGAGTCAGTGATCGTGTTCCAGCGCGAGCAGGCCCGCGCCGCGGTCGGTGAGCGGGACACCGACTGGGAGGAGCTCGACTGGGACGAGCTCGTGTCCGACGCCGAGCCCGCCGACTGCGTCGACGTGGCGGCGACCGACCCGCTCTACATCCTCTACACGTCGGGAACGACCGGTCGCCCCAAGGGAATCGTCCGGGACAACGGTGGCCACGCCGTCGCCCTGCGCTGGTCGATGGGCAACATCTACGGCATCAACCCGGGCGACACGTGGTTCACCGCGAGCGACGTCGGCTGGGTGGTCGGCCACTCCTACATCGTCTACGCGCCGCTGCTCACGGGCGCGACCACCGTTCTCTACGAAGGGAAACCGGTCGGCACCCCCGACGCGGGAGCGTTCTGGAAGGTGATCGCCGACCA
Source organism: Pedococcus sp. P2_A3 (assembly GCF_056405035.1). Taxonomy (NCBI): domain Bacteria; kingdom Bacillati; phylum Actinomycetota; class Actinomycetes; order Micrococcales; family Intrasporangiaceae; genus Pedococcus; species Pedococcus sp. P2_A3. Next base: position 10,387 of record NZ_JBFUCW010000013.1, read on the forward strand.
CGGGGTGAAGGCCATGTTCACCGCCCCGACGGCATACCGGGCCATCAAGCGCGACGACCCGGGCGGTGAGCTGATGAAGGGGTATGACCTCTCGACACTGCAGACGGTGTTCCTCGCCGGGGAGCGGCTGGACCCCGACACCTACGAGTGGGCGACCGAGCGGCTCGGCGTGCCGGTGGTCGACAACTGGTGGCAGACCGAGACCGGCTGGCCGATCGCCGCCAACCTGCGCGGGCTCGAGCCGATGCCGATCAAGGCGGGCTCGCCGACGGTGCCGGTCCCCGGGTTCGACGTGCGCGTCCTCGGGGAGGGCGGACGCGAGCTGGGTGCGGGCGAGGAGGGTGCCATCTGCATCCGTCTCCCCCTGCCGCCCGGCACGCTGCCGACGCTCTGGGGTGACGACGACCGCTACGTGGCCGGCTACCTGTCGGCCTTCGACGGCTACTACCTCACCGGTGACGGCGGCCTGGTCGACGAGGACGGCTACCTCTACGTGATGGGGCGCACCGACGACGTCCTCAACGTCGCGGGTCACCGGTTGTCGACCGGCTCGATCGAGGCCGCGCTGGCCGGCCACCCCTCCGTGGCCGAGTGCGCGGTCATCGGGGTGCACGACGACCTCAAGGGACAGGTGCCCCGGGCGCTGGTGGTGCTCAAGGCTGGGGTCGACGGCCAGACCGACGGCGAGCGCATCCGCGCCGAGCTCATGCAGCGGGTGCGCGACGAGGTCGGCCCCATCGCGTCGCTGCAACGGGTCGACGTGGTCACGGCGCTCCCCAAGACCCGGTCGGGCAAGATCCTGCGCAAGACGATGCGCGAGATGGCCGACGGCAAGACGCCCACCGTGCCCGGCACGATCGAGGACGCCTCGGTCCTTGAGACCCTCGGACCGGTGCTGTCGGCGCCCGCCTAGCCTGACGGGGTGCAGGGAGTCCTCAACGGTTTCACCACCATCGGCCTGGTCATCGCCGTGGGTGCCCTGCTGGCTCACCTGGGGGTCGTCGACCTCGGCGCGCAAAAGGTGCTGTCGCGCATCGCGTTCTTCGTCGCGAGCCCGGCGCTCATGGTGGTCACGCTGTCGCGCGCCGATGTGCACCAGGTGCTCTCGGCGAACCTCGGGGCGTCCGCGGCCGGGGTCGTCGTGGCCGGGGGCGTCTACGTCGTGCTGGCCCGCTCCGTGTGGCACCGCTCGTTGGGCGACACCACCATCGGGGCGCTCTCGTCGTCCTACGTCAACGCCGGCAACCTCGGGATCCCGGTCGCCAGCTACGTCCTGGGCGATGCCGCCTTCGTCGCCCCGACGCTCCTGTTCCAGCTGTTGGTGTTCCAGCCCCTCGCGCTGGGGTTCCTCGACGCTGACGCGCGCGGCGGCCGCTCGTCCTGGTGGCAGCTGTTGGCCAAACCGTTCACGAACCCCCTGACCGTCGGCTCGCTGATCGGGCTCGGGCTGTCGCTCACCGGGTGGACGCTGCCCACCATGGTCGCCGCGCCGCTGGGGCTGCTCGGCAACATGGCCGTGCCGTCGATGCTCGTCGCGTACGGCATCGCGCTGCGGCTCGGGCCCGGTCTCGGGCGCGCGGGTTCGGTGGTCGAGCTGACGACGACGTCGGTGCTGAAGCTGTTCGTGCAGCCGCTGGTCGCGTGGTTCGTGGCCAGCGCCGTGCTCGGCGTCGACGGCCACGCCCTTCTGGCGATCGTGGTCACCTCGGCGCTCCCGACCGCGCAGAACATCTTCGTGCACGCCACTCGCTACGACCGCGCGACCGTCCTGGCCCGCGACACCATCCTCATCACGACCGTCGGCGCAGTGCCCGTCATCCTGCTCGTGRCCGCGCTCCTGGGCTGACGCTGCATACCGTCCTGGCCGCGGGACCACCCCGCTTCCCGCCCCCACGCCGCAACCCACCCCCACGCCGCAACCWGAGCACCCCAGGGGGCGCCCAGGTTGCGGACCACCGCGGACGGACTGGGTATGCCGCGGGCTAGCGGGAGCGGCGTGCGGTGCCGAAGATCGAGCGGGTGATCTCCCGACCGATGACCGTGCCGGCGGACCGGACCATGGACCTGAAGGCGGCCGACTGCACGACCTGCTCGACCATGCTGGGCTCAGGCTTGGCGGACTGCCGAGGCTGGGTCGGCCCGGGCGGGCTGGCCGGTGACCCGGAGCCGCTCGGGCCAGGGGCAGGCGCCGGCGCCTGCTCGGGAGTGGGAGCCTGCTGGAGCCTGGCCTGGAGCTTCTCGTACGCGGACTCGCGGTCGACCATCGCGGCATACTTCGGTCCGATCGCGGACGCGGCGATGATCTGCTTGACCGTCGCCTCGTCGGACGGCGCCATCAGCGACTGCGGCGCAATCATGCGGGTCCACGCGACCGGGGTGGGCGCACCGCGCTCGGACAGCACGGTCACGACGGCCTCGCCGGTGCCGAGCGAGGTGAGCAGCTCGGCCAGGTCGTAGCTACTGTGCGGGTAGGTCGACACCGCGGCCTTGAGGGCCTTGGCGTCGTCGGGGGTGAACGCCCGCAGCGCGTGCTGGACGCGGTTGCCGAGCTGGGCGAGCACGTCGGACGGCACGTCCTTCGGCGACTGGGTCACGAAGAACACGCCGATGCCCTTCGACCGGATGAGCCGCACGGTCTGCTCGATGGCGTCCTGGAACGCCTTGCTGGCGTCGTTGAACAGCAGGTGCGCCTCGTCGAAGAAGAAGACCAGCTTCGGCTTGTCGACGTCACCGACCTCGGGCAGGTCGTGGAAGAGGTCGGCGAGCATCCACATGAGGAAGGTGGAGAACAGGGCGGGCCGGTCCTGGACCGCTGGCAGCTCGAGGCAGGTGACCAGTCCCTTGCCGTCGGCCGCCGTGCGCAGCAGGTCATGGGTGTCGAACTCGGGCTCACCGAAGAAGGCCTCCGCCCCCTGGTCGGAGAACGCGATCAGCTCCCGCAGGATGACGCCGGCCGTGGCCGAGGACAGCCCGCCGAGCGACTTCAGGTCGGCCTTGCCCTCGTCGGAGGTGAGGAAGGCGATGACCTCGCGCAGGTCCTTGATGTCGAGCAGCGCGAGGCCGTTCTGGTCGGCGTAGTGGAACACGAGACCGAGGCTGGACTCCTGGGTCTCGTTGAGCCCCAACACCTTCGACAGGAGCGTGGGACCGAACGACGTGATCGTGGCCCGGATCGGGATGCCGCTGCCGAGCCCGCCGAGGGACAGGAACTCGGTCGGGTATGCCGTGCCGACCCACTGCTGCCCGACGTCGGCCGAGCGGGCGGTGACCTTGTCGTTCGCCTGGCCGGCGGTCGCGAGGCCGGAGAGGTCTCCCTTGATGTCGGCGAGGAAGACCGGAACCCCTTGGCCCGACAGCTGTTCCGCCATCAGCTGCAGGGTCTTGGTCTTGCCGGTGCCGGTCGCCCCGGCCACCAGGCCGTGCCGGTTGAGGGTGGAGAGGGGGATGCGCACCGGTGCGTCGGGGTAGGCCTTCCCGTCGATCACGGCGGCACCGAAGTGGAGCGCCCCGCCTTCGAAGGAGTACCCGGCGCGGATCTCGTCGAGCTGGGCGCTACCCGCGCCAGCCGGCTCTGAGGGGGTCTGCGAAGGCGTCGTCTCGGTCACCTTCGGCACTCTAGTGCGGGCTCCACCACGTGGGCAGGGAAGAAGCGCGCGTCGCCGATTCGCGGCATACCCCTATGGTGGCTGGGTGATCTTCAAGAAGGTGGGCGAGGAGCGCCCCTACCCCGACCACGGAAAGCAGACGCCGCGCGACTGGGCCGACGTGCCCCCGCGCATGGTGCGGCTCGACGAGCTCGTCACGACGAAGCGCACGCTCGACCTCGGTCACCTGCTCGCGGAGGACTCGACGTTCTACGGCGACCTGTTCGCGCACGTGGTCGAGTGGGAGGGGACGCTGTACCTCGAGGACGGTCTGCACCGTGCACTCCGTGCCGCGCTTCAGCAGCGACCTACTCTCCACGCGCGCGTGCTCGTGCTTGACTGACCCCAGGCCCCATGACCCAGGCAAGAGGGGGGCCGCGCTGACGCGGGCGGAGGTGGGTTCGTGAGTTACGTCGTGGAGTCGGGATCCTCGCGTGCCCGGCGGGCGCGCCGACGCCGGGCGCTCATCACCCTCGGGGTCGTGGCGCTCATGCTGTTCTTCGCGTTCTGGTACGCCTACTCCTACTACCGGGAGAGCGACAAGGCGAAGGCCGCGCCGTCGCCCAGCTGCACGACGACCGCGACCACGACGTCCACGGTGCGCACCCCGGGCCAGGTCACGGTCAACGTCTACAACGCGACCGAGCGCTCGGGCCTGGCCGCCAAGACCGCTGCTGACGTGCGCAAGCGCGGCTTCAAGGTCGCGACGGTCAGCAACGACCCCTTGCAGAAGGACGTCGCCATCGCCGCCGAGGTCCGCTACGGCACCTCCGGCACGGCCTCGGCGAAGCTCGTGCTGACGCTCGTGAAGGGCTCCAAGGCGATCAGGGACAGCCGCACCGACTCCTCCGTGGACCTGGTGCTGGGAGCCAAGTTCACCGCGCTGACCCCGGCGCCGAAGACCTCCCCCGCGGCCACCACCCCGCCCTGCTGAGCCCGCGCAGCTGAACCCGCCCTGCTGAGCCCGCCCTGCTGAGCCCGCCCTGCTGAGCCCGCGCAGCTGAACCCGCGCAGCTGACTACCGACCGGCTCAACCCACGCAGCTGTCCCAGACTGGCCGACCTCGGTCCGCGGCTACGGGCCGACCGTTCGGCGCGGCAGGGGGCCACTGGGCCGACGCAGTCCGGACGACCGTGGACAGGGGGAGTCCCCCCACCCACACTGAGGCGGTGGAACCGATGACGGCCGTGCGCGCCCAGGTGGCCGACTCGTGGGTCAGGTCGGCGGCCGCCGGGGTCGAGGCCGACCGCGTGGAGGCTCCGATCACCCTGCCCGCCGACGCCCTCCGTGACCACCGTGAGGCGCACCCGCTGGCCCAGGTGTTCCCCCTCCTCGACGACGTGCTCGGCCGGGCTGCTCGCGAGTGCGACGCGATCATGGCCGTCTCCGACGCCGCCGGACAGCTGCTGTGGGTCTGCGGCACCCCGGAGGTGCTGCGTCGCGCGGAGAGCATCGGCTTCGTGGAGGGGAGCAACTGGGATGAGCGGCTCGCCGGCACCAACGCGCCCGGTATGGCCCTCGCCCTCGACCAGTCGGTCAACATCATCGGCGCCGAGCACTTCCGGCGGTCCGTGCAGCGCTGGAGCTGCGCCGCGACGCCGATCCACGACCCGACCACCGCGGCCCTGCTCGGTGTCCTCGACATCACCGGCGGCGACCAGATCGTCGTCCCGCAGACCATGGCGATGGTGCGTGCCGCGGCCCGGATGGCCGAGGCCGAGCTCGCCCGTGAGCTCCTCAGCCACGGCGCCCGGCCGATCCAGCCGACCTCGTCACGGCTGACGGCTGCCCTGCACGCGCTCGGTCGGGACGAGGCGCTGCTCACCGTCGACGATGGGCGCGGGCACCGTCGCACGGTCCGGCTCAGCCGTCGGCACAGCGAGATCCTGCTCCTACTGGCGTCGGCTCCCCGTGGTCTGTCCGGCGACGAGCTCGCGGTGCTGCTCTACGAGGAGGACGTGACGTCATCGACCCTCCGCGCCGAGCTGAACCGGTTGCGGTCACTGCTCGGTGACGACCTGCTGGCGTCTCGCCCCTACCGGCTGGCAGCCGAGGTGACCGCCGACTGGCTGGCCGTCGAGGCCCACCTCGCCGCGGGAGCCGTGGGGTCGGCGCTCCGCAGCTACCGCGGACCGCTCCTCCCCGGCTCGACGTCACCAGGCGTCGTGCGACTGCGGAGCAGCGTCGAGGGCCAGCTGCGACGCGCCCTGCTCGCCAGCCGCGAACCTGACCTGATGTCCACCTGGACCCGTTCGTCGTGGGGCACCGACGACCACGAGATGTGGACCGCCCAGCTGGCCTGTCTGGGGCCGACCTCGCCGCTGCGGCCGCTGGTGGTCGGCCAGATCGCCCGTCTCGACCGCGAGCTGGGCGCCTGACCCGCCCCGACTCGGGGCCCAAGCAACCTTTGCTAGCAAAGGTTGCTTGCTGACGGACAGGGTGCAACCTGTCCGCCAGCGAGGTTGCTTTGCTAGCAAAGGTTGCTGCGGCGGCACCGTGCAACGTGGTCGCAACGTTGCGCTGCCTACCGTCTCGGCATCCCCCACTCGCGGGGCACCACCAAGGACGTTGGGAGAACAGCGATGACGGTCTATGCACCCCCCGGTACCGAGGGCTCGAAGGTCACGGTCGAACCGCGCTACGGGCACTTCATCGGCGGCAACTGGGTCGAGCCCAAGAAGGGCGAGTACTTCGAGAACATCTCACCCGTGACCGGCCGCGCCTTCACGGAGGTGGGCCGTGGCACCGCGGAGGACATCGAGGCGGCTCTGGACGCAGCACACGCCGCCGCACCGGCGTGGGGAAAGACGTCGCTCGCCGAGCGCGCGCTCATCCTCAACCGGATCGCCGACCGCCTCGAGGAGAACCTCGAGGCGCTGGCCATCGCCGAGACGTGGGACAACGGCAAGCCGGTGCGCGAGACCCTGGCCGCCGACCTGCCCCTGGCGATCGACCACTTCCGCTACTTCGGCGGCGTGCTCCGCGGCCAGGAGGGCAGCAGCTCGGAGATCGACGAGAACACCGTGGCCTACCACTTCCACGAGCCGCTCGGCGTGGTCGCCCAGATCATCCCGTGGAACTTCCCGATCCTGATGGCGACGTGGAAGCTGGCGCCGGCCCTGGCCGCCGGCAACGCCGTCGTCCTGAAGCCGGCGGAGCAGACCCCGTGGTCGATCCTCAAGGTGCTCGAGCTGATCGGCGACCTCATCCCGGCGGGAGTGCTCAACGTGGTCAACGGGTTCGGCGTGGAGGCGGGCAAGCCGCTCGCCAGCTCGAGCCGGGTGGCGAAGGTCGCGTTCACCGGTGAGACCACGACCGGACGGCTGATCATGCAGTACGCCAGCCAGAACATCATCCCCGTGACGCTGGAGCTCGGCGGCAAGAGCCCGAACGTGTTCTTCGACGACGTCGCCGAGAGCCGCGACGCCTTCTACGACAAGGCCCTCGAGGGCTTCACGATGTTCGCGCTCAACCAGGGCGAGGTCTGCACCTGCCCGTCGCGCGCCCTCGTGCAGGAGTCGATCTACAGCGACTTCGTCGGCGACGCGATCCAGCGCGTGGAGAAGGTCAAGCAGGGCAACCCGCTCGACACCGACACGATGATCGGCGCCCAGGCCAGCAACGACCAGCTCGAGAAGATCCTGTCCTACCTCGACATCGGACGGCAGGAGGGCGCCAAGGTGCTCACCGGCGGTGAGCGCAACGTGCTCGACGGCGACCTCGCCGGGGGCTACTACGTGACGCCCACGGTCTTCGAGGGCAACAACTCCATGCGGGTCTTCCAGGAGGAGATCTTCGGACCGGTCGTGTCGCTGACGAGCTTCACCGACGAGGCCGACGCCCTGGCGATCGCCAACGACACGCTCTACGGCCTCGGCGCCGGCGTGTGGACCCGCGACGGTGCCCGCGCCTACCGGATGGGCCGTGGCATCAAGGCCGGTCGCGTCTGGACGAACTGCTACCACCAGTACCCGGCGCACGCCGCGTTCGGCGGGTACAAGCAGTCCGGCATCGGCCGCGAGAACCACAAGATGATGCTCGACCACTACCAGCAGACCAAGAACCTCCTGGTCTCGTACTCCCCCGACGCCCTCGGTTTCTTCTAGACCGATGACGTCACCGGAGGCTGCCACCCACGCCGACGCCGGCACCACTGCGGCACCGGCCGCGGACCCGCAGCTCACCCGGGTCGACTTCACCCGTGAGGCGGCGGACCTGCTCCGTCGCCTCACGGTGAAGCACGGCCCGCTCATGTTCCACCAGTCAGGCGGCTGCTGCGACGGCAGCGCCCCGATGTGTTACCCCGCAGGCGAGTTCATCACCGGCGACGCCGACATCCACCTCGACGACCTCGTCGTGGGTGGCCTGCTCGACCCGATCGAGTTCTGGATGTCCGTCTCCCAGTACGAGTACTGGAAGCACACCCACCTCACCGTCGACGTCGTCAAGGGACGCGGCAGCGGCTTCTCCGTGGAGGCGCCCGAGGGGGTGCGGTTCCTCATCCGCTCGCGGTTGATGAGCGAGGACGAGCTGCGGGCCTTCGACCTGCTCTAGCCCCTCCGCAGACCGGGGTATGCCGCGTGGGCCACTTGAATCCGCCACTGGCCGCGCGGCATACCTCTGCGCGCGGCGCAGCGGACCGACCGGTGGCGACGTAGGCTCCCACCATGATCTCGGTGGACCTGTCGCGCAGCCTGAACCAGGGCGGGGTGCTGTGGGAGCCGGCGCCCGGCGACCGGTTCACGATCGACCAGCCCAACGTGGTGGGCGAGGTGTTCTGGATCAGCCACCTCACCATCGACGTGCACACCTTCAAGGGCCAGCCGCTGCTCGGCTTCAACGGCACGACCGAGTGGGCCCTCGACTCCGTCACGCTCGACACCGCGCTCTGGATGCCACGGGAGGACCAGCTGCGCGACCTCATCGGCGAGCGGCTGGTGTCGCTGAGCCGCGAGGACGCGCAGTGGCTCGTCACCGTCGAGACCGACGAGGGACGCGAGACGTACTCGGACCCCGACCCCGAGTGCGCCTACGCCCTGGCCCTCCTCAGCCTGACCTGAGGACGGTTGGCTGGACGTCTGAGGGCAGCTAGATGGACGTCGCCATGGTCCCCTTGTGGTGCGACCGGGTGACCTGGAGGTCGGCCGCGCCGACCACGAGGACCACGGCGCCGGCGACCCAGGCGGTCCAGGCGATCGGTCGGGTGCCGCTGAACCCCATGACCCAGGGTGCCGCGATCATGAGGGCGCCCATCAGCGCAGTGAGTCCCTCGATGGACATCATGTCCGGCCTGACCAGCTCGACCAGGGCAAGCACGGCGGTGACGGCACCCAGCACGACCATGGTCATGGTCGCCCGGTCAGTCGTGGTGGTCCACCACGGCGAGAGGGCTGCGTAGGCGCCGGCGACGAGAGCAATGAGATCTTGTGGATGGTTCCATCGCTTCATGGTGGTCACAACCACCTTTCCTTGAAGGCGGTCCGTCGATCCGAGGCGGGCCGAACACCTTGATTGTCCTCCCTCCCAACGGATTTGACCATCGTCGGCAGCCTCGTGCCCGCCTGGCCGCGAAGGCCCCGGTTGAGCCCCGCTCGCCGGCCTGCCGGCCAGCTAGCGGGTCATGACGACCCCATCCGCTTGAGGGTCGCGAGCCGGCGTTCGTACTCCTGCTCGTCGATCTCGCCCGCCGCGTAGCGCTCGGCCAGCTTGGCCTCGCCGGCGCGCGTGCCGGCATACCCCTGCACCTGGCGCCACCGGCGCAGGCCGAAGAAGCGGAAGGTGACGAAGATCCCGATGATGAAGAGCAACCAGAGGAAGGGGAAGATCGGCCACCAGGGGCCGGGACCGTTCCAGTAGTGGTCGTCGGCGGCGAGGGTGCTGGCGGTGGCGATGACGGCGGTCATGATGACTCCTTGGTCGGATTGAGCTGACTCCTCAATCCTTCGTCCGGAGAACCCTTTCCGAATCCCACGGGGGGCGACACCTCGCCTGCTCCCCCGGGCGTAGGCCGCGGGGTGGCAGCTACTCCTGGGACCACCCGGGTCGCACCAGACCCGATTCATAGGCGAGCACGACCAGCTGGGCACGGTCGCGCACGTGCAGCTTGATCATCGACCGGCTGACGTGGGTCTTGGCCGTCGCGGGACTGAGGAAGAGGCGGCTCGCGATCTCCTCGTTGTTGAGGCCCTCGCCCACGAGTGCGACGACCTCGCGCTCGCGGTCGGTCAGCTCGCCGAGCCGGTCCGCGGCGGGAGCGGCGTGGGGGCGGCTGCGCGTGGCGAACTCGCCGATGAGCCGGCGGGTGACGCCCGGGGAGAGCAGTGCGTCACCGCTCGCGACGGCGCGGACGCCGCGCAGCAGCTCGGCGGGCTCGGTGTCCTTGACGAGGAACCCGCTGGCTCCGATCCGCACGGCCTCGAAGACGTACTCGTCGAGGTCGAACGTCGTCAGCACGATCACTCGGGTGCCGGAGAGACGGTCGTCGGCAGCGATCTGCCGGGTGGCCTCGAGCCCGTCGGTGCCCGGCATCCTGATGTCCATCAGCACGACGTCGGGCTCGGTGGCCCGGACCACTGCGACGGCCTCGGCACCGTCTGCCGCCTCACCCACGACCTCGATGTCGTCCTCGGCGTCGAGCAGGGCACGGATCCCGGCACGCAACAGGGCCTGGTCGTCAGCCAGCACCACCCGGATCACCGCTGACCACCGGTGGGCAGTGCTGCCTCTACCCGGAGACCGCCGGTGGACGCGGGCCCGAGCCGCAGCTCACCACCGAGGGCCCTTGCGCGCTCCTGCATCCCACTGATCCCGTTGCCCTGCACCAGGTTCGGCAGCGTGGCGGCTCCGTCGCCGTCGTCCTCGATCGCCAGGGAGAGCAGCTCGTCACCGTAGTCGAGGGTCACCGCTGCGCGCGTCGCGTGCGCGTGGCGGACGATGTTGGTGATCGCCTCCTGCACGATCCGGTATGCCGCGAGCTCCACTGCCGCAGGCAGCGTGCGCGGCTCCCCGGTGACGGTCTTGGTCACCTGCAGGCCCGCGTGTCCGCTGCGCTCGACGATGTCGTCGAGTCCGGCCAGGGTTGCGACCGGCGAACGGGGAGCGGGGGCACCGTCGAGGCGCAGGACGTCGATGAGCGACCTCAGCTCGGTGAGCGCCTCCTTGCTCGCGTCACGGATCGCGACGAGCGCCGGCTCGACCTGCTCGGGCCTGCGGTCGGCCAGGTGCAGTGCCACCCCGGCCTGCACGTTGATCAGCGACATGTGGTGCGCGACGACGTCGTGCAGCTCCTGGGCGATGCGCAGGCGCTCCTCGCCCACCTGCCTCAGGCGCGTCTCGCGGGCTGCCTGTCGGTAGGTCGCCGCCCGTTCGCGCCAGCTGCGGCCCACCTCGGCGACGGCCAGCACCACGAGGGTCCAGGCCACCAACCCGCCCGTGGCCGGCCACGACCACGGCACCGCGTCGAAGACCAGCCGACCCAGCGCGTCACCCGCCAGCACGGCGGCCGCCCCCAGCCAGGCCGCCACCCGGTGCCCCCGCACCACCGTCACGAACAACGTGATGGCCAGTCCGAGGAAGACCGGGCCGTAGGCGTAACCCCGTGCGAGGTACGCGGCTGCCGCGAGCGCGGTCGCCGCCACGGCGGGCACCGGGAACCGGCGGAGCACGGCGATGGCCACGGGCGCGACGAGGAGCAGCAGCACGGCGACGGCGTCGAGCGGGTGACGACCGGGTTGCCCGTGAGCGGCGCCCAGGCTGCCCCCCACCTGGATCACCGCGACCACCAAGGCCAGCACGTAGCGCGCACCGCGAGGGCCGTCACCCGCGCCGGCTCCACGGCCCCGCGCCCACGGGGGACCCCAGGCCAAGTCGTCGGGCTCACGCATGTCCGCCAGCGTAGGCACCCGAGGCACGCGGTGGCGTCCCCCGGCCGGGGCAACCCGGCATACTCCCGCGGGGGTATGCCGCGCCAGGACTCACCGAGCTTGCTCGGGTCCGTCCTCGGGTGACGTCCGCGGAAGAGGACAACTGAAGCGAAGGGTCCGCACCTCGAACGGCCCCAGCCCCACCTCCACGAGAGCGGTGCCATCCCCGCCCGCCAGCTCGGGAGCTGGCCGGTCCAGGACTTCCTCGAGGAGCGTGACCTCGGCGACCGACGTCACGTCCGTGTCGACCGTGATGGTTGCTCGCGCGCGCCCACCCAGCTCCTCGTGCACCCTGACGACGAGGTCGCCGGAGCGGTCGGCGGCGAGCTTGACGCTGGAGAGCGCCACTCCCTCGCCCTCCACGCGCACGAGGGGGTCGAACCCGTGAGCGCCCTCGACCTCGCGAGCCGGGGTGTTGAGCCAAGCGCCCTCCTTCGCAGCGCCCTCGACTCCAGCGCCGACGACCAGGCCGTAGCGGTGGGTGTGGACTCCGTGGTCGGTCTCGGGATCGGGAAACCTCGGCGCCCGCAGCAGCGAGAGGCGCAGCGTGGTCGACACCACTGCGTCCTCGACCCAGTCACGGGTGACGTCGTAGCCGTAGGTGGAGTCGTTGACGAGCCCCACGCCGAAGCCGGGCTCCTCGACGTGCACGAACCGGTGCATCGAGGTCTCGAAGCGCGCCACCTCCCAGCTGGTGTTGACGTGGGTCGGCCGCCGTTGGTGACCGAACTGCGTCTCGGCGCTGGTGTGGTCTGCGCGGACGTCGAGCGGGAAGGCCACCTTGAGGAAGGTCTCGACCTCGTGCCAGTCGGTGACCTGCTCGACGTGGAGGGTCCGCGACCCAGGTGACAGTGAGAAGACTTGTCGCACACTGGAACTCGCTGAGATCGTGCGCTCCACGACAACCCGTGCGACGCCGTGGGCATCGACGGCCACGTCCACGCTGTCGGCTTCGCGGAGGTCGCGCACACTGTTGCGGTAGAACCGGTCGACATCCCACGCGTCCCACTTGTTCGGCAGGTCGGGGTGCAGCTGCAGCAGGCCACCAGCGCCTCCGCGAGCGATCGCGTCCCGTCCGGTCGCGAGGTAGACGGCCGACGTGACAAGCCCGCCCGACGACAGCGACACCCGCACCACAGCGTTGTCGAGCACCACCTCGCCCGCGTCGCCGCGGACCACGACAGTTGCCGCAGGACCGTCGCCTCCGCGCACCACAGCGGCCCCGGCGGGCACCCCCTCGCGCGCGGATCCCGCGCCGTTGAGCGAGATTCGCGTGTTCCCCTCGCCGACCAGGGCGGCCAGCGAGCGGGCCACGATCGCCTCGGCCTCGCGCTCCACGCGCGCGTACTGCTCCACCGCTTCGCGGTGCACCCACGCGATGGACGTGCCGGGCAGAATGTCGTGGAACTGCTGGAGCAGCACCTGCTTCCAGAGCGCGTCGAGCTCGTCATGCGGGTATGCCGCGCCAGCCCTGACCGCGGCGGTGGCGGCCCACAGCTCGGCCTCCACGAGCAGGTGCTCGCAGCGTCGGTTGCCCGCCTTGGTGCGGTGCTGCGAGGTGAGGGTGGCCCGGTGCAGCTCAAGGTAGAGCTCCCCGACCCAGACCGGTGTGCCGGGCCGGGGCTGCCCGTCCTCGTCCATGAGCTCGCCCCTCGTGCGGGCGTAGAACTCGTCGGGGTGCTCCCACCGCACGCGGGGGCTGCCCTCGAGGTCGGCGAGGCGTGCGGCCCGCCCGGTCATCTCGCGCGTGGTCCCGCCACCACCGTCGCCCCAGCCGACGGGCGCGATCGACCCGGAGGCGATGCGGTGGTCGCGGAACTGCCGGTCGGCCAGCGCCAGCTCGGCTCCGGACAGCTCGGAGTTGTAGGTGTCCATCGGAGGGAAGTGCGTCAGCACCCGGGAGCCGTCGATGCCCTCCCAGAGGAACGTGTGGTGGGGGAAGGTGTTGACCTGGTTCCAGGAGATCTCCTGGGTGAAGAACCAGTCGAAGCCCGCCCTGCGCACCAGCTGTGGCAGCGCCGGTGAGTAGCCGAAGCTGTCAGGGAGCCACACCCCGTGCGAACGGATCCCGAGCTCCTCCTCGAAGAACCGCTGGCCGTAGAGGAACTGGCGCACCATCGACTCGCCCGAGGGCATCACGGTGTCGCTCTCCACCCACATGCCTCCCAGGGGCAGGAACCGGCCCGACCGTACCGCCGCGACGATGCGCGACCACACCTCGGGTCGGTGCTCCTTGACCCACGCGTACTGCTGGGCGCTCGACATGCCGTAGACGAAGTCGTCGGTCTCGTCGATGAGCGCGACCATCGAGGCCGTGGTGCGAGCGACCTTGCGCACCGTCTCGCGCACCGGCCACAGCCACGCCGAGTCGATGTGGGCGTGCCCGACCGCCGACACGAGGTGGGTCGAGGCGCCAGCGGGTCTCGCCAGCACCTCGGCCAGGGCAGCTCGAGCGGCGGTCGCCGTGCCCGGGACATCGGCGAGGTCGAGCCTGTCGAGCGCGTCGTCGAGGGCCTGCAGGATCCTGCTTCGCCGTTGTCCGGCCGGGAGCTCGGCCTGGAGCCCGAGCAACACGTCGAGGTCCAGGGCGAGGGCGTGCACCTCCGCGTCGAAGACGGCCAGGTCCACCCGCCTGGTCGCGTAGATCGGGTCGGGTGACGCGGTGTGCAGGTCGCCCTGGGTGGTCGGCTTGAAGCGAACCGGCCCGAACACCACCGGGTTCGCGGCCGCCTCCACGTAGAGCTCGACCCGCTCCCCGCCGTCGGCCGCGGGGGTCACGAGCGCCCAGTGGTTGTGCGGGTTCACCGCCTTCACCGGCGAGCCGTCGGGACGGTAGACCAGCCCCTCGCACTGGAACCCCGGCTCCGCCACGTCGAACCCGAGGTCGACGAGCGCCTCCACCCGGCGACCCGCCCACTCGGCGGGCACCTCGCCGGTCAGCCGGAACCACGTGGTCCCCCACGCGGGTCCCCACGGTGAGCCCACGGCATACGGCTCGTAGTCGAGGGCCAGGCCCACGGACGGCGGCACCGGCTCACCGGGAAGGGTGTGGGCCTCGACCGTGAGCGGCACCGACAACGCGTGGACCGCGGGCCAGATGCGCTCGGTCAGGACCCGGGTGACGCGACCGGTCGTGAGGGTGGTGTCGTCGTGCATGGGTCCACCCTTGCGTGCGGGCGGACGACGTGCGACCCAGAGGGCACACCACCGGTATGCCGTGCGCTCAGGACGGCGGGAGGCTTTCCGCCCCGGAGGTGCCGACGTCCTCAGGCGGCGGTGTTGACCACCCTTGCGGGGTGCGGGGGTTTCGGGGAGGGGCCATACGGGTTGTTGAACCGCTGGCTGTCCGTGACGGTGAACACGAACATGACGATCGGACCGACGAGGGGGACCAGGCTGAGGAGGCAGAACCACCCCGAGCGGCCGGTGTCATGCAGGCGGCGCACCGTGACGGCGATGCCGGGAAGCGTCAGGGCCAGGCCCGCGATGGTGTTGACCACCCCCGTGCCGTCCTCGGCGAGCAACCCCGCTGACGCATCGATGCCGGTGGCGACGGAGTAGCAGAGGACGAAGAAGAGCATCCACCACCAGTACTCCGAACGCCGGGCCCGCCCCGAGAACGAGGCGTACTTGCGCAGGCAGCTGCCGACCGCGGCACCAGAGGACATGCGTGTGCTCCGATCTCGCGAGGGTCCAGACGGCCTGGCGACGGCCCGGGCCGACGATCATGGCACGTCAGGTCGCACAGGCACGCCGTGCGCGCCGTTGGGCGCGAGGGTATGCCGTGCGGCCCGGTGGGCGCGCGGGCTCAGCGCCCCCGGCGACCCGCGGAGAAGGCGGCGATGCCGCCACCTGAGCGCGAGCTGCCCTGCGACGCAGCACCCTGGCGGTTGGACGACCCGCGCGAGGAGCTCGAGGAACCGGCGCTGCGCGATCCCTGCGACCTCGGGGTCTCGGTGCGGTAGGACTCCGCGCTCGATGACTGCGAGCCACCGCGCCGACCACGAGCGCCACCGGACGAGCGACCGGCTCCGCCGGCGGGGCGACCCGAGCCGCCCTGCGGGCGCGGCGTGCCGGAGCCACCACGACCACGCTGCGAGCGACCACCGTTGCCACCACTGGGCTGCGCGGCCACGGGGGCCGGTGTGACGAGCTCGGCGGCAGGTCCGGTCAGGTCGCCGATGGCGGGGTGCCCGGGGGTCACGTCGACGGCGGTGGGCTTGATGCCGGCCTGGCGCATGAGGGTGCGGGTGTCACCGCGCTCCTCAGGTGTGCTGACCGTCACGACGACACCCTCGGCACCCGCACGGGCGGTGCGGCCGGAGCGGTGCAGGTAGGCCTTGTGCTCGGCCGGCGGGTCGACGTGCACGACGAGGGTGACGTCGTCGACGTGGATGCCACGAGCCGCGATGTCGGTGGCCACGAGCACGCGGCTGTGGCCCTCGCTGAAGGCGGCGAGGTTGCGCTGGCGGGCGGCCTGGGACAGGTTGCCGTGCAGGTCGACCGCCGGGATCCCCGACGCGGTGAGCTGCTTGGCCAGCTTCTTGGCGGCGTGCTTGGTGCGGGTGAAGGCGAGCGTGCGGCCCTGTCCTGCAACGAGTTCGCGCACGACGGCCGGCTTGTTGTCGCGGCTCACGTTGAACAGGTGGTGCGTCATCGCCGGGACGGGTGACGCGGCGCTGTCGACACTGTGCGTGACGGGGTTGTGCAGGTAGCGCTTCACCAGCTGGTCGATCGCGTTGTCCAGCGTGGCCGAGAAGAGCAGTCGCTGGCCATCGCGCGGGGTGGCGTCGAGCAGGCGCTTCACAGCGGGCAGGAAGCCGAGGTCAGCCATGTGGTCGGCCTCGTCGAGCACGGTGACCTCGATGTCGCCCAGGCGCACGTGGCCCTGGCCGATGAGGTCCTCGAGCCGACCGGGCGTCGCGATGACGATGTCGACCCCACGACGCAGCGAGGCGACCTGCGGGTTCTGGCCCACGCCACCGAAGATGGTCATGGTGCGCAGCTCGAGGGCGGCGGCGAGCGGGGTCACCGTCTCGGCGACCTGGATGGCGAGCTCGCGGGTCGGGACCAGCACGAGCGCCCGCGGGGTGTGCGGCGCGCGTCGCCGGCCCGACTTGGCCAGGGCGGCGACCATCGGCAGCGCGAACGCCACCGTCTTGCCGCTGCCGGTGCGGCCACGGCCGAGCACGTCACGGCCGGCGAGCGAGTCGGGAAGCGTCGCGGCCTGGATCGGGAACGGCGTGTCGATGCCGCGCTCACGCAGGGCCGCGATGACGCGCGGGTGGATGCCGAGGTCGGCGAAGGGCAGTGGGGCGGGGGCACGGTTCACGGAAACGGTGTGCGTAGACAAAGGGGAGCTCTCATCAGCAGTAGGGAGTGGCCGAAGATGCTGGACCACTCACGAAACCTGTGAGCTGACGGCGCCAACCAGTAGTTGGGGCGCGGAGCAGACGACCTGTTGGTGCACGACGGTGCGCACGCAGTGGATGCAACCCTATCGGGCCGGGCGTTCATTCCCGAATCGCCCATTCGGGCAGACCCTGCCCTAGGAGGGCTGCGGCGACCTCTTGGCCAGTCGGAGCCAGGTCTCGACGACGGTGTCGGGGTTGAGCGACATCGACTCGATGCCCTGGTCCATCAGCCAGTCGGCGAGGTCGGGGTGGTCCGAGGGTCCCTGGCCGCAGATGCCGACGTACTTGCCGCGGGCGCGGCAGGCCTCGATGGCCATGGAGAGCATCTTCTTCACGGCGGGGTCGCGTTCGTCGAAGCCACCGGCGACCAGGGCCGAGTCGCGGTCGAGCCCGAGGGTCAGCTGGGTGAGGTCGTTCGACCCGATCGAGAAGCCGTCGAAGTGGTCGAGGAACGCGTCGGCGTTGACGGCGTTGGAGGGGACCTCGCACATCATCACGACCTGGAGGTCGTTCTCCCCGCGCCGCAACCCGTTCTGTCCCAACAGGTCGATGACGCCTTCGGCCTCCTTGAGGGTGCGGATGAACGGGATCATCACCTTGACGTTGGTCAGCCCCATCTCGTCGCGCACCAGCCGCAGCGCTTCGCACTCCATCGCGAAGCACTCAGCGAAGTCGTCAGACAAGTACCGCGCGGCGCCGCGGTACCCGATCATCGGGTTCTCCTCGTCCGGCTCGTACCGCTGCCCGCCCAGCATGTGGGCGTACTCGTTGGACTTGAAGTCGCTCATCCGCACGATCACCGGCTCCGGCGCGAACGCGGCAGCGAGCATCGAGACGCCCTCGGCGACCCGCTTCACGAAGTAGTCGCGCGGGCTGTCGTAGGCCGCGATGAGGGCGTCGATCTCGGCCTTGATCGCGGGCTCCTGGTCGTCGAGCTCGAGGAGGGCGCGGGGGTGGATGCCGATCTGGCGGTTGATGATGAACTCCAGCCGGGCGAGCCCGATCCCCTTGTGCGGCAAGCGGGAGAACTCGAACGCCTGGTCGGGGGTGCCGACGTTCATCATGATCTTGACCGGGACCTCGGGCATGTCGTCCAGGGCGGTCTCGGTGACCGAGAACTTCTGCAGCCCGTCGTAGACCAGCCCGGTGTCACCCTCGGCCGCGGACACGGTGACCTCCTGCCCGTCCGAGAGCGCGGTGGTGGCCGTGCCGGTGCCGACGACAGCGGGGATGCCGAGCTCGCGGGCGATGATCGCGGCGTGGCAGGTGCGGCCACCGCGGTTGGTGACGATCGCGCTGGCGCGCTTCATCACCGGCTCCCAGTCGGGGTCGGTCATGTCGGCCACGAGCACCTCGCCCGGCTGGAACTCGTGCATCGACTCGGCGCTGGTCAGCACCCGCACCGCGCCGGCGCCGATCTTCTGGCCGATCGCACGACCCTCGACCAGGACCTCGCCACGCCCGGTC
The DNA here is from genome assembly GCF_056405035.1 of Pedococcus sp. P2_A3. NCBI lineage: Bacteria > Bacillati > Actinomycetota > Actinomycetes > Micrococcales > Intrasporangiaceae > Pedococcus > Pedococcus sp. P2_A3. The sequence goes on from NZ_JBFUCW010000013.1 coordinate 28,834, forward strand.
ATCGGCTCGTCCATCCGGAACCGTTGCAGCGTCGACCCGGACTGGCGCGACTTCACCGTCTCGGGGCGCGCCTGCAGGATGTACAGCTGCCCGTCGACGCCGTCCTTGCCCCACTCGATGTCCATCGGCCGGCCGTAGTGCTCCTCGATCTTCAGCGCGTGCTGGGCCAGCTCGGTCACCTCGTCGTCGGTCAGGCTCAGCCGGGCCCGCTCCGCCTCGTCGACCGGCACGAAGTCGATCGAGCGGCCCACCGCGGAATCCTGCGTGTAGACCATCTTGGTGGCCTTGCCGCCCACGCCACGCTTGAGGATCGCCGGCCGACCGGCGCGCAGGGCCGGCTTGTAGACGTAGAACTCGTCCGGGTTGACCGCACCCTGCACGACCGCCTCACCGAGGCCGTAGCTGCTCGTGATGAACACCGCATCCGGGAAGCCGGACTCGGTGTCGATGGTGAACATCACGCCCGACGAACCGATGTCGGAGCGCACCATCCGCTGGATCCCGGCCGAGAGCGCGACGACGTCGTGGTCGTAGCTGCTGTGCACGCGGTAGGCGATCGCCCGGTCGTTGTAGAGCGAGGCGAACACCTTCTTGATCGCCAGCAGGATGTTGTCGATCCCCAACACGTTGAGGAAGGTCTCCTGCTGCCCCGCGAACGACGCGTCGGGCATGTCCTCCGCCGTGGCGCTCGACCGCACCGCCCAGCTCACCTCACCGGGCGCGCCAGCCACCAGCTCCTCGTAGGCCGCGCGGATGTCGGACTCGAGGTCCGCCGGGAACGGCTGCCCCTCCACGAGGTCACGGATCTGCGCGCCGGCCTCCGCCAGCGACCGGGTGTCCTCCACGTCGAGGTCGGCCAGCGTCGCGCTGATCCGGTCGGCCAGCCCCTCGTGCGCCAGGAAACGCCGGTACGCATCCGCCGTCGTGGCGAACCCGTCCGGCACCCGCACCCCAGCCTTCGACAGGTGCTGGACCATCTCGCCCAGCGAGGCGTTCTTGCCACCGACCGACTCGACGTCGCCCAGGCCGAGGTCCTTGAACCACGAGATGTTGGCGCTCACGGCGTTCCCTTTCGACAGTGTTTCTGGCCTGCTAGGCGAGGTTGCCCAGTCGGGTGGTCTGCATGATGACGGCCGCCATCTCCTCCACCGACATGGAGGCGGAGTTGATCGAGGGGATCCGGTGCGCCCGGTAGAGCGCCTCGGCCCGCCGCAACTCGTAGCTGCACTGGGCGAGACTGGCATACGTCGACCCGGGGCGGCGTTCCCCTCTCACCTGGCTCAGCCGGCCCGGGGTCGAGAGCAGGCCGAAGCACTTGGCGACGAGGTCCTTGACGGGGCGCGGCAGGGCGTCGGAGTCGAAGTCCTCGGGGACCAGCGGGTAGTTGGCCACCTTGAGGCCGTGCTGGAGCGCGAGGTACATCGAGGTCGGTGTCTTGCCACACCGCGACGGCGCCACGAGGATCAGGTCGGCCTGCTCGAGGTTGCGCAGGCTGGCACCGTCGTCGTGCTCCATCGCGAACTCGATGGCCTTCATCCGCAGGTCGTAGCGACGGGTGTCGCCCACTCCGTGGAGGGCGCCGACACCGTGGGTGGCGTTGACGTGCAGCACCCGCTCCACGGTGTCGAGGTTCGAGCCGAACAGGTCGATGAAGGCGCCGGAGGTGCGCTGGAGCTCCTTGCGGATCTCCTCGTCCGAGACGGTCGAGAAGACCAGCGCCGTCACCGAGTCGGTCGTGGCGGCGTCGAGCTCGGCCACCACGCTGCGAGCCTGCTCCACGGTCGTGATGAACGGGATCTTGCGGCGCGCGAAGGTCAGGCCGGGGAACTGCGCGAGCATGAGGTTTCCCAGGGTCTCTGCCGAGATGCCCGTGCCGCCGGCGAGGAAGAAGACCGGCGTGGGGGCGACTGGCTCGAGTTGGTCCACGGCGCCAATCTCCCACACCCCACGAGTCGGCCGCTGCGGGGTGGCGCACCCTGCGACGGTCAGGGAGCCGAGCGGATCCCGCCGAGCACGATCGCGACGACGCGCTTCTGCTGCGCCGGCTCGAGCTCGCCCATCATGGTGCATCCCCCGACGAGGCGGAGCAGGTCGGATGGCTCGACCTCGGCACGGGCCACCCCTGCCTGCTGCGCGTTGCGCAGCACCAGGGCAGCAGCCCCGTTGACGGCCTCCCGCGAGTGGGTCAAGAGCTCGGAGTCGCGCCCCACCGCGTCCACCAGCTCCTGGAAGAGGGCACGCTTGGTGGCGGCGTAGTCGAGCAGGACCCACACCCAGGCCTCGAGTGCTTCCCACGGCTGCTTCTCCTCGACGAGCCGGGCGGTCCGGTCGCCGAGGGCGTCGACGTCCTCGCGGTAGACGGCTTCCAGGAGGGACAGCCTGGTCGGGAACCGGCGGTACAGCGTGCCGATCCCCACGCCCGCACGGCGGGCGATCTCCTCGAGCGAGGACTCGGTGCCGGACTCGCGCAGCACCTCGCGGGCCGCCAGCACCAGCCGCTCGTAGTTGCGCTGCGCGTCGGCGCGCATCGGCCGCTCGTCACTGAGCTGGTCGGCCGCACTCGTCGGGACCACCCGGCATACCTCTCTCTGGTTGACGGCCTGCAGGCACGTGGCACTTGCAAACCGGAGGCACCCTCCGTATTGTTCAACCGGAGTGACCTTCCACTTCCTCACCCATCGTACTCGAAGGAGCAAGACCCCGTGTCTGCCCAGACTTCTGCCGCTCCGGCGGCTCCTGCTGCTCCGGCCCCCGTGCGGGGCCCGCGCCGGCAGGTCTCCCCCGGCGTCGTCCTCGGCGTCATCCTGATCGCCCAGCTGATGGTCGTCCTCGACGCCACCATCGTGAACGTCGCGCTGCCCACGATGCAGACGGCGCTCGACTTCACCCCCACCGGCCTCTCGTGGGTCCTGAACGCCTACACGCTCGCCTTCGGCGGCCTCCTCCTCTTCGGCGCGCGGGCCGGCGACCTCTTCGGCCGCCGCCGCGTCTTCGTCGCGGGGATGGCGCTGTTCGCGACCTCGTCGTTCGTCGGCGGCTTCGCGACCACCGCCACCTGGCTCGTCGCCTCCCGCGCGGCCCAGGGCGTCGGCGCGGCCCTCGCGGCGCCTGCCGTCCTCGCGCTCCTGATGTCCACCTTCACCGACCCTCGCGAGCGCACCCGCGCCCTCGGTCTCTTCACCGGCGTCTCGATCGGGGGGGCAGCCATCGGGCTCATCGCCGGCGGCCTCCTCACCGAGTGGTTCTCATGGCGCTGGGTGATGTTCGTCAACGTGCCGATCGGGCTCGCCGTCGTCGTGGCCGCCCTGGTCGTGGTCCCCGAGACGGCTCGGGCGAGCGGCACGATCGATGTCGCCGGCGCACTCACCTCGACGCTCGGCATGACGGCCCTGGTGTACGGATTCGTGCATGCCGCGGAGGCCGGCTGGGGCAACGCCGAGACGATCGCCTCGTTCGTCGCAGCGGTGGCGTTGCTCGCCGCCTTCGTCGTCATCGAGCGCCGGGCGCCGCACCCGATCACGCCGCTGGAGCTGTTCGCCAACCCCACCCGTGCAGGTTCGTATGCCGGTCGGTTGCTCCTCGTGGCGGGGATCATGGGCACGTTCTTCTTCACGACCCTCTTCCTCCAGGACATCCTCGGCTACACGCCGCTCCAGACCGGGCTCGGGTTCCTGCCGCTCACGGCGGCTCTCTTCCTCGCCTCCCAGCTGAGCGCCCGGCGCTTCGTCGAGCAGTTCGGCCCGCGGCGCGTGATGGTCGCGGGGACACTGCTCTCCACCACCGCCCTCGCCTTGCTGAGCCGGGTGTCGGAGACGAGCAGCTACTGGTCGATCCTGCTGCCGCTGGTGCTGCTCGGGCTCGGCAACGGCACGGCATTCGTCCCGCTCACCGGCGCGTCCCTGCACGAGGTCGAGCCGCGGCACGCGGGCGCTGCGTCCGGGTTGGTCAACGTCACGCAGCAGGTCGGCGGGTCCCTGGGCCTGGCCCTGCTGGTGACCGTCTTCGGCACCGCCACCCGCCATGCGGCAGCGGAGCCGACCCACGGCCGCACTGCCGTGGAACAGGCGCACCACGTGTTCGTCGTCGGCGCCGACTCGGCCCTCACGATGGCAGCGGGCTTCGTGCTGCTGACCGTCCTGGTCGTGTCGCAGCTGCACCGCACGCCGCGCGCCAGGGCGGCTACCCCGGGCGCCCTGGCCACGGTCACCGAGTAGGCGGCCACGGCACGACGACGCTGAGACGCGGCCGATTGGCCGACAATCTGCTCCCACGCCGGCGCTTCGCCTCGAAAGTCGGCCAATTGGCCGAAGGTCCGGGCTGGCGCGAAACGACGAGAAGGACCCGACCGAAACCAGTCGGGTCCTTCTCGTCGTGGCGGTGGCGGTGGGACGCCGTCGCCCGCGGGCGGGTTCGTTCCTCACCCGACCGCGGGCTCCTCCCAAATCCCGCAGCGTCAGACCAAATGAAGCAGGACCCCGACCAATAGCGTGTCGGGGTCCTGCTTCATTTGGCTGGCTGGCGGTGGCGGTGGGATTTGAACCCACGGTGGGCTTTCACCCACACACGCTTTCGAGGCGTGCTCCTTAGGCCGCTCGGACACGCCACCGCGGAGCAGGCTACTAGAGCGGCCGACGCCGACGAAATCGCCCCGACGCCGCCTGCCGGAGCCACGCGAAGGTGCCCACGCGGCATACCTCGCCCGCTCCAGGGCGCCACCACCGAGCGGTGCGGGAATGCGCGGACCCCCACCACCCTTGTCACCGGAGATGACCTCCACGACCACGACCACCGCTGGAGTGGGCCTGCGCTCCGACCGCGGGCCCATCCTGCTCGCCCTGATGGTCTCAACCGGGCTCATCGCCATGGACGCGACGATCCTCGCCACGGCGGTGCCGTCGGTGGTGCGCGACCTCGGCGGGTTCTCGCAGTTCCCGTGGCTGTTCTCGGTCTACCTGCTGGCCCAGGCCGTGTCGGTGCCCATCTACGCGAAGCTCGCCGACATCGTCGGGCGCAAGCCGCTCATGCTCTACGGCATCGGGCTCTTCCTGGCCGGGTCGGTGCTGTGTGGCTTCGCGTGGAGCATGACCTCGCTCATCGTCTTCCGCGCGCTCCAGGGGCTCGGCGCCGGGGCGGTGCAGCCGATGGCGATCACCATCGCGGGCGACATCTACACCGTGGCCGAGCGCGCAAAGGCCCAGGGCTACATCGCGAGCGTCTGGGCGGTCGCGTCGGTCGTGGGTCCCACCCTCGGCGGGGTCTTCTCCCAGCTGGGCATCTGGCGCTGGATCTTCTTCGTGAACGTGCCGCTCTGCCTGCTCGCTGGCGCCCTCATCGCCCGCAACTTCCACGAGCGGGTCGAGCGCCACGAGCACCGCATCGACTATGCGGGAGCCGCACTGCTCACGGGTGCCATGTCGTTGCTGATCCTCGGCATCCTCGAGGGCGGCCAGGCGTGGTCGTGGTCGTCGCCGACCAGCGTCGGGGTGCTGGGCGGCGGCTCACTGCTGCTCCTCGGCTTCCTGCTGGTGGAGCGTCGCGCAGCCGAGCCCGTGCTGCCGCTCTGGGTGCTGAGCCGCCGACTCCTCGCCACGACCACGATGCTGGCGCTGGGGGTCGGCGTCATCCTCATCGGCCTGACGTCGTTCGTCCCCACCTACCTCGAGAACTCCCTCGGCGTCGACCCGCTGGTCGGCGGTCTCGCCCTCGCGGCGCTGACGATCGGCTGGCCCATCGCGGCCACCCTGTCGGGGCGGCTGCTCTACCTGCGGTTCGGCTTCCGGCCGGCGATCCTCGTCGGCATCGCCCTCGTCGTCGTCGGCACGGCGACGCTCGCCCTGACGGCACAGCAGCCGTCCGTCGCCGTGGTCGCCGTCTCGTGCTTCGTCACCGGCCTCGGCATGGGGCTGGTCGCGAGCCCGTCGCTCATCGCGGCGCAGGCCAGCGTCGAGTGGCACGAGCGCGGCGTCGCGACAGGCACCAACCTGTTCGCCCGGTCGATCGGCAGCGCTCTCGGCGCGGCCGTGCTGGGTGCCGTCGCGAACGGTGTGATCGCCCGCTCCGGACGCCCCGAGACCGATCCCGCCACCGCGACCGACGCCGGCGCTGCCGTCTTCGTCGGCGTCCTCGTGGCGGCGCTCTTGACCGTCGTCGCCGCGCTGCTCATGCCCAAGGTGACGGCCACGACCGAGACCACGACCGAGACCACGACCGAGGCGCCGACAACGCGCCCGTGATCGCGAGCGCGCTGTCGACCGGGCTACGGCGAGGCGTCAGCCGGTGTACGGCACCCGGGTCCAGCTCAGCGTGCCGGCCGCGCCGGGGCGGTTGACGGTGACCTTGAGCCAGTCCTTGTTGTTGTCCGACCCGTCCACCGTGATCCGCTCGAGTCCGGCCGCCGACCCCGTGACGCCGTACCTGCTCAGCCACACCGACCCGGGTGCCAACGGACGGTCCGAGTTGTAGATGTGCGAGTCGCCGTTGACGAGGTAGACATCGCCCGGGAAGGCGTTCGTCTCGTCCACCAGGGCCTGCACCAAGGGCTGGAAGGCGGAGATGTCCTTGGGCGCCGGCGTGTAGGTCGGGTCGAACATGTCGGCCTGCTGGAGCACGACGACGGCGCGGTCGTGGCGCTTGCGTGCCTCGGCGAACGTGCTGCGCAGCAACGAGATCGAGGCCGCCATGCGGGCCTCCTCCTCAGCGACCTGGGCCGGCGTCGCCGTCGTGTTGCCGAGGCCCGTCCACGGCTGGAGGTCGTTGTTCGACCCGACGACGTGCAGCACCGCGAAGTCCACCCCTGCGTGCCGAAGGGACACGTTCTCCGGGTATGCCGCGTCCGGCACCGACACCGGCGCGGGGGCGCCGAGCGTCGTCCCCGGCTGGTCGAAGAACACCGCCCGGTCGAAGGCGAGGCGGTCGAGCGGCTGGTAGGCGCCGTTGTTGGCCCGGTGGCAGTCGGTCCACTCGTTGTCGCCCGGGGTGTAGACCAGCGGGTCGGCGAACCGGTCGAACTGGGCGCGGATCATCCGGTAGTAGGCGTCGTCGCAGCGGGTGGAGCCGTTCTTGATGTCTCCCACGTGGAAGGCGAGCTCGACGTCGGGGTCGGCGTTGATCTGGTCGACCCAGGCCGGGAACTTGGCCACCTGGTCTGCGCCGTAGGGGACGTCGCCGATCACGGCGAAGGTCTGGTGACCCGGCTTCTGCTGGCCGTCGACGGCCTGCGCCGTGGGCGCGGTGAGCGAGACGAGTGCGATGACGGCGGTGGCACAGCTGGTGGCGAGGGCGAGGTGGCGACGCATGGGGCTCCTGTCAGAGGGGACAGGAGAGTTCTCCACCCGCCAGGTGAACTCCCGGTGGCCACCTCGGCGACCGTCAGGTGAACTCGGCGACGCCGCTGTCGGGTCGATGTGAACACGCCGGGGATTCCGGGCGTGTTTACCTCGACTCGGAGCGGGAGCGATCACGGTGGCGGCGCACGGCCCACACCACGATCGCGACCACCACGATGAGCCCGACGATCCCCGCGGCGCCACGGCCCAGCCACTTCTCGACCCGGTGGTACGACTCACCGGCGAGGTAGCCCGCGGTCACTGCCGTTGCGCCCCAGGCGATTCCGCCGGCCGCGTTCCACGGCAGGAACACCCGGTAGCGCATGCCCGAGAGCCCGGCGAGCGCCGGCATGACCGCCCGGAAGAAGGCCGTCCAGCGACCGAGGAAGACCGCCGAGCCGCCCCGGCGGCGCAGGAAGTCCTGGGCCGAGCCGAGCTTCTCCTGGCGGCGCTCGAGGATCTTCAGCCCCATCACCCGCGGCCCGAACAGGCGCCCGATCTCGTAGCCCACCGAGTCGCCGATGATCGCCGCGAGGATGACGACGACCAGCACCCAGGCCAGCGACGTGTGGCCCAGGCTGGCCGTCACACCGCCGATGATGGCCAGCGTCTCGCCGGGCAGCACGAACCCCACGAACAACGCGTCCTCGGCGAAGACCACGAGCGCGATGATGAGGTAGACCAGCCAGGGTGGCGAGCCCAGCACCTGGTTGACGAGGCTGTTGATGATGCCGGTCACGACGAGTACCCCGAGGCGTCCGTGTCCGCCCCCTCCTGGATTCCCGCTGCTCGTCGGGCGGCGAAGAAGTCGAGGAGGGCCGTGGAACACTCCTCCTCACGCACCCCGCCGACGACCTCGACGAAGTGGTTGGCGCGACGGTCACGCACGATGTCCCAGACCGACCCGCACGCCCCCAGCTTCGGGTCCCAGGCCCCGAACACGACGCGGTCGACCCTCGACAGCATGATCGCGCCAGCGCACATGGGGCAGGGCTCCAGGGTCACCACCAGCGTGCAGCCCTGGAGTCGCCACTCGCCCCTGGCGTAGCCGGCCTCGCGCAGTGCCAGCATCTCGGCGTGACCGATGGGGTCGCCGTCCTCCTCGCGCACGTTGCGGCCCCTGCCGATCACCTCGCCCTCGGCGGAGACGACCACGGCACCCACGGGCACATCGGTCCCCGGCGAGCCCGAGCCGTACCTGAGCGCCTCCCCCATCCACGCGGCATACCGCTCGTCGACGGAGGGCCCGCGGGTGGAGGTCACGTGCCCAGTCTCGCCCATGCTCGGCCTGCGGCGCCGTTCGGCCACCCTGGACCGCATCCCGGGCCGGCGCGCGAGGCGCCGGTCGGGCCCCTACGTGCTTCCACTGATGCCGCGGGGAGGGCGCGGGTCGAGCATGGGGCGCAGGGTGCGGCGCCCGGCCGCGACTCGTGCAAGGAGGTGGCATCATCTGCGACCTGCACTTCACCGAGGTGGTGCTCGACCACGAGCCGAACGGAGTGGTCTGCGCCTCTGCTGCCGGGCCGGTCGAGCTCCTCGAGGTCAACACACGCTCGGTGGTGGGCAAGCGCTACTACGACGGTGACGGAAACCTGCTGCGCAGGCACTTCCGTGACGAGTGGACGGCCACCATCACCAACCCCGTGACCGGCCGGTCGGCCGCCTACCTGCAGACCGACCGCATCCTCCACGACCTCGCCGTGCCCGGCGACAACACCACCGGCACCGAGGAAGTCACCACCAGGCTGCGGGTCATCAACGACGCGGGCTCGACGATCTTCGTCGACGCGGGCCGCACCGTGATCCGCGAGGCCGACGGCTCGATCGAGTTCCAGGCGGGACCGCACCGGTTCGACGACTACTTCGTCAACGGCAACACCGCCGCGGTGCAACCACTGTGCGACGCCCTGGGTTGAGCCCAGCCCGCGGCCGTGGACGCGCCGATGGCGGCACGCGCTAAGTTTCGGCTATGCGCGTCCACGTTGCCGACCACCCGCTCATCACGCACAAGCTGACCTACCTGCGCGACAAGCGCACGGACAGCCCGACCTTCCGGCGGCTGGCCGAGGAGCTGGTGACGCTGCTGGCCTACGAGGCCACCCGTGACGTGCGCGTGGAGCCGTTCGACATCGAGACGCCGGTGGCCCCGACCACGGGCATCAAGCTGTCCAACCCCAAGCCGCTCATCGTGCCGATCCTGCGCGCGGGCCTGGGCATGCTCGAGGGCATGGTGCGGCTGCTGCCGAGCGCCGAGGTGGGGTTCCTCGGCATGCAGCGCAACGAGGAGACGCTCGAGGCGATCACCTACGCCAACCGGCTGCCCGACGACCTGCACGGCCGCCAGTGCTACGTCGTCGACCCCATGCTCGCGACGGGGGGCACCTTGGTCGACGCCATCCGCTACCTCGCCGACCGTGGCGCCGACGACATCACGGCCGTGACGCTGCTCGCCGCCCCCGAGGGCATCAAGCACGTCGAGGAGTCGCTGGCCGACCTCGAGATCCCGATCACGATCGTCACGGGCGCCCTCGACGAGAGGCTCAACGACAAGGGTTACATCGTGCCCGGCCTCGGCGACGCGGGCGACCGCCTCTACGGCGTCGTCTGACCCGCCCCCACAGGTATGCCGCGGGGCCGGGCCGCGCGGCGCGCCTCACCCGTTCGGCCGATGGCATCGGTCAGGATGGACCAGGCGGTGTGCCCGACCGGCACGCCTCTCCATGACCTACCGAGGAGCCGAGCATGACGCGCGTGAAGAAGATCCTGCTGTGGGTCCTCGTCGCGTTCGCCGCCTACGCCATCTTCACGTCTCCGGACCAGGCCGCCCAGATCGTCAAGACCTCCGGCAGCATCCTCGCCGACGGTGTGCGCAACATCGGCAACTTCTTCGACGCCCTGCTCGGCCGGTAGCACCCCATGGGCCCCACGCCCAGCCGGAGCGAGATCGAGCGCTACCTCGTCGACGGCGAGCGGATCGTCTTCGCAGTGCACCAGCACTGGGGCAGGGTCGCCGAGCCGGTCGGGTCCGCCGTGGCCGGGCTCGTCGTGGCGGGCTGGCTCGACGCGACGGTGGCTCCCGAGCTGGGTCTCCTCAGCACCGTGGCGTGGTGGGCCTGGTTCGCGCTGGTGGCGCGGGCAGCGTGGAAGGTCGTCAACTGGCGCCACGACTGGTTCATCGCCACCGACAAGCGGCTGCTGCTGTTCCACGGCTTCATCACCCGGCGCGTGCCGATGATGCCCCTGACCAAGGTCACCGACATGGCGTACGAGCGGTCGGTGCCGGGACGGGTCTTCGGCTACGGCCGGTTCGTGCTCGAGTCGGCCGGCCAGGACCAGGCCCTCCACAAGGTCAGCTTCGTGCCCGACCCTGACCACCACTACCGCGTCATCTGCTCCGAGATCTTCGGGGTCACCGACCGCACCGACCCGTTCGACGACCCCTATGGCGACGCGTATGGCGAGCCGTACGACGAGCCGTTCGACGACGGCTGGGACGAGCCACCGACCGCCGGCCGCTCCGGGGGCCAGCTCCCCGACCCGTATGCCGGGTGGGACGACCCGCGGCACAGCCCGGCCCGGCCCCCGGCCTCCTCACACCGTGACTCGCTCTACCGCAGCCCCGACCTGCGGACCCGCGACCGCAGCGCCGACACCGGCCCGATCCCCATCCGTCGGCGTCCCGAGCCGTTCGACGACTGACGCCACTCCTGGCCGCCGGTGGCCCACCGGACGCCGGATCCGGGGGGCCACGAGCCACACCGGTGGCCAGACGTCGGGTGTTCACTGGTCCATCACCTGACATTTTCTTGACTCATTCAAGAAACTGGGACAGGCTCGGGCCATGCCCACCCCGGTCGAGCTCGAGCAGGTGCTTCGCGGCGCCGAGCTCCGGGTGACCCGGCCCCGAGTCGCCGTCCTGACGGCCGTGCACGACCACCCGCACGCCGACACCGACACGATCATCGGGGCGGTCCGGGCCGGCCTGGGCGACGTCTCGCACCAGGCCGTCTACGACGTGCTGCGCGCACTCACCGCGGCGGGGCTGCTCCGTCGCATCCAGCCTGCCGGCTCGGTCGCCCGCTACGAAGCCCGGGTCGCCGACAACCACCACCACGTCGTGTGCCGCGGTTGCGGCACGATCTCCGACGTCGAGTGCGCGGTCGGCGAGGTCCCCTGCCTCACCGCGTCCGACAGCCAGGGCTTCGTGATCGACGAGGCCGAGGTCGTCTACTGGGGCCGGTGCCCCGACTGCGTCCGCGATGGCGCGGCATACCCATCCCCCTCTGACTGACCACCCACCGAAGACCACCCAGCGAGTCCCCACCACTGCAGCCGAACCACCGCGCCTGCGTCACCGAAAAGAAGGGAATCCCATGTCGGACACCGATCAGCCCACGACCCCCAACACCGAGGGCTGGGACCCCGATCAGCCCCTGGTTGCCGAGCCCAACGCCCAAGCCGATGGCGTCACCAGCGAGAGCGACTCCGAGGGCAAGTGCCCCGTCGCGCACGCCGCTCCCCACCCGACCCAGGGCGGCGGCAGCAACCGCGGCTGGTGGCCGGAGCGGCTCAACCTGCGGATCCTCGCCAAGAACCCAGTGGTGGCCAACCCGCTCGGTGGCGACTTCGACTACGCCAAGGCGTTCCAGTCGCTCGACCTCGCCGCCGTCAAGCAGGACATCGCCGAGGTCCTCACGACGTCGCAGGACTGGTGGCCGGCCGACTTCGGCAACTACGGCCCGTTCATGATCCGGATGGCCTGGCACAGCGCCGGCACCTACCGGATCCGCGACGGCCGCGGTGGAGCAGGCTCCGGACAGCAGCGGTTCGCCCCGCTCAACTCCTGGCCTGACAACGCCAACCTCGACAAGGCCCGCCGCCTGCTGTGGCCGGTCAAGCAGAAGTACGGCCAGAGCCTGTCGTGGGCCGACCTGATGGTCCTCACCGGCAACGTCGCCCTGGAGACGATGGGCTTCGAGACCTTCGGGTTCGCCGGGGGCCGCGAGGACGTCTGGGAGCCTGACGAGGACGTCTACTGGGGCCCGGAGACCGAGTGGCTCGGCGACGAGCGCTACACGGGCGACCGCGACCTCGAGAACCCGCTGGCCGCTGTCCAGATGGGCCTCATCTACGTCAACCCCGAGGGCCCCAACGGCAACCCCGACCCCCTGGCTGCGGCGCGCGACATCCGCGAGACGTTCCGCCGCATGGCGATGAACGACGAGGAGACCGTGGCGCTCATCGCCGGCGGCCACACCTTCGGCAAGACCCACGGCGCGGCCGACCCGCAGCCGCACGTCGGTGACGAGCCCGAGGGCGCCGACATCACCGAGCAGGGCCTCGGCTGGCGCAACTCGTTCGGCACCGGCAAGGGCGCCGACACCATCACCAGCGGGCTCGAGGTCACCTGGACCCAGACGCCCACGCAGTGGAGCAACCACTTCTTCGAGAACCTCTTCGGCTTCGAGTGGGAGCTCACCAAGAGCCCGGCCGGCGCGCACCAGTGGAAGCCCAAGGACGGTGGCGGCGAGGGCACCGTCCCGGCCGCCCACGACGCGTCCGCGCGGATCGCCCCCAACATGCTGACGACCGACCTCGCCTTGCGCGTCGACCCGGTCTACGAGCAGATCTCGCGTCGCTTCCTCGAGCACCCGCAGGAGTTCGCCGACGCCTTCGCCAAGGCGTGGTTCAAGCTGACCCACCGCGACATGGGCCCGGTCGCCCGCTACCTCGGCCCCGAGGTCCCGAGCGAGGTGCAGATCTGGCAGGACCCGATTCCGGCCGTCGACCACGAGCTGGTCGACGCGGCTGACGTCGCGTCGCTCAAGGAGCAGATCGCCGCGTCGGGCCTGTCCGTGGCCGACCTCGTCTCCACCGCCTGGGCCTCGGCCTCCACCTTCCGTGGTGGCGACAAGCGCGGCGGCGCCAACGGCGCCCGCCTGCGCCTCGCGCCGCAGAACGGCTGGGACGTCAACGACCCCGCCCGACTCGCCTCGGTGCTCCGGACGCTCGAGGGCATCCAGGAGTCGTTCAACAGCGCGCAGACCGGCGGCAAGCGGGTCTCGATCGCCGACCTGATCGTGCTGGCCGGTGGCGTCGGGGTCGAGCAGGCCGCCAAGGCCGGCGGCCGTGAGGTCGAGGTGCCCTTCACGCCGGGCCGCACGGACGCCACGCAGGAGCAGACCGACGTCGACTCGTTCGCCGAGATGGAGCCGCGGGCTGACGGGTTCCGCAACTACGCGGGCAAGGGTCTGCGCCTTCCGGCGGAGTTCCTGCTCGTGGACCGCGCGAACCTCCTCACCCTCAGCGCGCCCGAGATGACCGTCCTCGTCGGAGGCCTGCGCGTGCTCGGTGCCACCCACCAGCAGTCCACGGCCGGTGTCCTCACCGATCGCCCGGGCACGTTGACGAACGACTTCTTCGTCAACCTGCTCTCCATGGACACGACGTGGCGCGCCTCCGCTCCCGAGTCCGCGACATACGAGGGCGTTGACGCCTCCGGTGCCGTGAAGTGGACCGGAACGCGGGCCGACCTGGTGTTCGGGTCGAACTCCGAGCTGCGCGCCCTGGCCGAGGTCTACGCCAGTGACGACGCCGCCGACAAGTTCGTCACCGACTTCGTCGCGGCCTGGGTCAAGGTCATGGAGCTCGACCGCTACGACCTCGTCTGAGGTCCACCGCACCACCGGCGTCCGGGTCGGCCCACTGGGCCGGCCCGGACGTTTCGTATGCCGGATTCCCAAGGAGCGAGGGGCTCGCACCGGCGCTAGGTTGGCTCGAATCGAGCCGCTCCGGCGGTTCACCCGAGCCGCTCCGGCGGTTCACCCGAGCCGCTCCGGCGGCGCCCAGAGTCGCGTGAGCGACTCACCCGAACGAGCCGGGAGGCGATGCGATGTCCGTCATGAGGACCAAGTCGATCGAGCAGTCGATCCGCGAGACCGAGGACCCGGAGTTCGCGCTCAAGAAGAGCCTCTCCTGGCTCGACCTCACCGTCTTCGGGATCGGCGTCATCATCGGCGCGGGCATCTTCACGTTCACGGGCAAGGCCGCCCAGGCCTACGCCGGGCCATCCATCGTCATCTCGTTCGTGGTGGCCGCGGTCGTCTGCGGACTGGCCGCGCTCTGCTACGCCGAGTTCGCCTCCACCGTGCCGGTGTCGGGGTCGGCCTACACCTTCTCCTATGCCTCGCTCGGTGAGCTGGTCGCCTGGATCATCGGCTGGGACCTGCTCCTCGAGCTCGCGCTGGGCGCCGGCGTGGTCTCGCAGGGCTGGTCGCAGTACGCCAACCTGCTGCTGACCGACATGGGCATCAACCTGCCCGACGTCCTGGCCCCCCGCACCGACAGCAACCCCCACGGTCAGTTCAACCTGCTGGCGTTCCTGCTCATCGCCATCCTCACGGCTCTCGTGGCGTGGGGCATCAAGGAGTCGATGCGGGTCAACCTGGTGCTCGTCGCGATCAAGCTCTTCGTCGTGCTTTTCGTCATCATCGCCGGGATCGCCTACATCAAGTCGGCGAACTACGACCCGTTCATCCCGCCGGCCAAGTCCGGGGCTGGCAGCGAGGGCATCAAGCAACCACTCATCCAGGCCATCTTCGGCTTCACCCCCACGACGTACGGCATCGGCGGCATCTTCGCGGGCGCGTCGATCGTCTTCTTCGCATACATCGGGTTCGACGTCGTGGCCACCACCGCCGAGGAGGCCAAGAAGCCGCAGCGCGACCTGCCGATCGGCATCATCGCCTCGCTCGTGATCTGCACGATCCTCTACGTCGCAGTCGCCTTCGTCATCACCGGCATGGTCAAGTACGACAAGATCGACCCCGACGCAGCCTTGGCCACCGCCTTCAAGGACGTCGGGAAGAGCGGCTACGGCACCCTCATCTCGTGCGGCGCCGTGGCCGGCCTGACCACGGTCGTCATGACCCTCATCATCGGCGCGACCCGCGTGCTCTTCGCGATGTGCCGCGACTGGCTCCTGCCGCCGGCCTTCGGGCGCACCAACCCCCGGACCGGCACCCCTGTCCGCATCACCATCGCGGTCGGCCTCGTGGTCGCGTTCATCGGCTCGTGGCTCGGCAACCACATCGACCTCGAGGAGATGGTGAACATCGGCACGCTGGCCGCGTTCACCCTCGTCTCTGTCGCGGTCCCGATCCTGCGGCGCAAGCGCCCCGACCTCAAGCGCGCCTTCACCGTGCCGCTGTCGCCGTGGCTCCCCGTCGCAGCTGCGCTCGCCTCGATCTACCTCATGCTCAACCTGTCGATCGAGACCTGGATCCGGTTCCTGGTCTGGATGCTGCTGGGGTTCGTCATCTACTTCACCTACGGCATGCACAACAGCCGCCTCACCGGGACGGCCAAGGAAGGCGAGCTCCCCAGCCTCACCAGCACCTGAGGCGACCGAGCCACGACCTGCCCGTATGCCGCGTGGTCGCCACGCGGCATACGGCATGGTGGGAGCCATGCGACTCTCGGTGGTCCTCGACGGACGTGACCTGTCCCTGCTCGTGCCGTTCTGGTCAGCGGCGCTCGGCTACGACGCGGTGTTCTCGCTGCCCGAGTTCGAGGTGCTGCGGCCGCGCGAGGGCGAGCCGTCCGGGCCGGTGTTCATCCTGCAGCGGGTGCCCGAGGAGAAGGCCGGCAAGAACCGTATGCACGTCGACGTCCACCCGCCGCTGGAGCTCGGCGTCCCGGGGTTGGTCGAGCGGCTCGAAGCGTTGGGGGGCAGGCGGATCGGCGAGCCCGTGACCGACCTGCTCGAAGCGATCGACAGCTGGTGGCAGGTGATGGCCGACCCTGAGGGCAACGAGTTCTGCGTGGTCGCCGACCAGGGCCACCCCCCGCCGGCAGGCGCCTGACCGGGCCGTGTCGGGCCGACGAGTGCTGGCTCACGCGGGACGGGTGGTCGCGACGCTGATCGGCGACTCCTCCAGAATGCGCAGGGGTGGCCGGATTCTCACAGCGCCTTGATGATGTCCTCGACGCGTTCCTTGGCGTCGCCGAAGAGCATCTGGCTGTTCTCCTTGAAGAACAACGGGTTCTGCACTCCCGCGTAGCCAGTGGCCATGGACCGTTTGAAGACGACGACGTTGCGGGCCTTCCACACCTCCAGCACGGGCATGCCGGCGATCGGGCTGGTGGGGTCCTCGGCGGCGGACGGGTTCACGGTGTCGTTGGCGCCGATCACGAGGACGACGTCGGTGTCGGCGAGGTCGCCGTTGATCTCGTCCATCTCCAGGACGATGTCGTAGGGCACCTTGGCCTCGGCGAGCAGGACGTTCATGTGACCGGGCAGCCGCCCCGCGACGGGGTGGATGCCGAACCGGACGTTGACGCCCTTCTTGCGCAGCTGTGAGGTGAGCTCGGCGACGGGGTACTGCGCCTGCGCGACGGCCATGCCGTAGCCGGGGGTGATGACCACGCTCGAGGCGT
This sequence comes from Pedococcus sp. P2_A3, assembly GCF_056405035.1. Classification (NCBI taxonomy): domain Bacteria; kingdom Bacillati; phylum Actinomycetota; class Actinomycetes; order Micrococcales; family Intrasporangiaceae; genus Pedococcus; species Pedococcus sp. P2_A3. The sequence goes on from NZ_JBFUCW010000013.1 coordinate 45,597, forward strand.
CGCGCAGGAGCTCGGCGACGTCGGCGGCGATGGTCTCGCGGTGCTCGCCGTAGTCGGTGTCGTCACTGACCGACACCTCCTGGCCGAACCCGCCGGCGATCACGGAGAAGAACGACCGGTTCATGGCCTTGCACATGATGTAGCTGAGGATCGCACCGGAGGAGCCGACGAGGGCTCCGGTGACGATGAGCAGGTCGTTGCCGAGCATGAAGCCAGCTGCGGCGGCCGCCCACCCGGAGTAGCTGTTGAGCATCGAGACCACGACGGGCATGTCGCCGCCGCCGATCGAGGCGACCAGGTGCCACCCGAACGCCAGCGCGACCACGGTCATCAGCACCAGCGGGATGACCGAGTGCGACTGCACGAACCACCCCAGCAGGCCGGCCGACACGACCAGCGCCGCGAGGTTGAGCCAGTGCCGTGCGGGCAGCATCAGCGGCGAGGACTTGATCCGCGCGCTCAGCTTGAGGAATGCGACGATCGACCCGGTGAACGTCACGGCGCCGATGAAGACCCCGATGAAGACCTCGACGAGGTGCAGCTTGTCGTCGGTGCTGGAGTCGCGGGACTGCAGGTAGGAGCTGTAGCCGACCAGGACGGCCGCGAGACCGACGAAGCTGTGCAGCATCGCGACGAGCTCCGGCATCTGGGTCATCTCCACGACCCGGGCCCGCCACAACCCGATCGCGGCACCGATCGCCATGGCGACAGCGATCAGCGCGAAGGTCAGCACTGCGTGATCGGCCCGGCTGACCGACAGCCAGATCGTGGCACCCAGGGCCAGGACCATGCCGGCGACGCCGAACGCATTGCCCTCCTTGGCCTTCTCGTGCTTCGAGAGCCCCGCGAGAGAGAGGACGAAGAGCACCGCCGAGACGATGTATGCCGCCTGCACCAGGTTGCTGGTCGTCACGGTTCAGTCCTTCCGGAACATCTGGAGCATCCGGCCGGTCACGGCGAACCCTCCGAAGATGTTGATGCTGGCCACGAGGGTGGCGGCGAACGCGAGGACCTGGATCAGCGCGTTGGAGCTCCCGAGCTGCAGGACACCGCCGACCAGGATGATGCCGCTGATGGCGTTCGTCTCCGCCATCAGCGGGGTGTGCAGGGCGTGGGCGACGTTCGAGATGACGTAGAACCCGACGATGACCGCCAGCGCGAACACCGTGAAGTGGCCGAGGAACACGGCCGGCGAGTTCACCGCGATGACGCCGAAGACGACGGCGGCCAGGGCCATCGCGACGTACTTGCGCCGCGGGTCCGGGGGTGGCTTCGGGGCCTTCGGCTCGGGCGGCGCCTTGGCCGCCGCGGCAGGGGCAGCACTGACCTGCACCGGCGGTGGTGGCCACAGGGTGGCACCGTCGCGGCAGACGGTCATGCCGCGCTGCACGACGTCGTCGAGGTCGAGGACGACGCGACCGTCCTTGCCGGGGGTCAGGAGCTTGAGCAGGTTGACGAGGTTGGTGCCGAAGAGCTGGCTGGCCTGGGTGGGCAGTCGACCCGGCAGGTCGGTGTAGCCGATCAGCTTCACGCCGTTCGCGGTCGTGACCACCTGGTCGGCGACCGTGCCGGCGACGTTGCCACCGTTGGCCGCGGCGAGGTCCACAACCACCGAGCCGGGCTTCATCGAGGCGACCATCTCCTCGGTGAGCAGCCGCGGAGCCGGCCGGCCCGGGATCAGGGCGGTGGTGATGACGATGTCCACGTCCTTGGCCTGCTCGGCGTAGAGCTCGGCGGCCTTGCGGTTGAAGTCCTCGCCCATCTCCTTGGCGTAGCCAGTGGCCGACGGTCCCTCATCCTCGACCTCGATCCGCAGGAACTCGGCGCCCATCGACTCGACCTGCTCCCCGACCTCCGACCTGGCGTCGAACGCCCGCACCACCGCGCCGAGGCTGCTGGCGGTACCGATGGCCGCGAGCCCCGCGACCCCCGCGCCGACGACGAGCACCTTGGCGGGCGGGACCTTGCCTGCGGCGGTCACCTGTCCGGTGAACAGCGAGCCGAACTCGTGCGCCGCCTCGATCACGGCTCGGTAGCCGGCGATGTTGGCCATCGAGGAGAGCACGTCGAGCGACTGCGCGCGGGAGATACGGGGCACCGCGTCCATCGCGAGCGCCGTGACCCCGGAGGCGGTCAGGCGCTCGACCAGCTCGGGGTTCAGTGCCGGCGAGACCAGGGAGGCGAGCAGTGACCCCGCCCGAAGCTGTCCGATCTCCGCGTCGGTCGGCGCGTTCACCTTCAGCACGACGTCGCTCGCCCACGCCTCGGCCGGCTCGCCCACCGAGGCGCCGGCCGCGGCATACGCGTCGTCGGAGAAGGACGACCGCGCTCCGGCGCCGCGCTCGACCACCACGTCGTACCCGAGGCCGATCAGCTGGCCCACGGTCCTGGGCGTGGCGGCCACCCGGGTCTCCCCCGGCTTGGACTCTGCTGGAACTCCGATGCGCACCCTTGCTCCCGTCGCTGGCCGTGACTCTGCAAAACCTGCCGTGACGTCGCCAAACCTAGGGGGTGCGCCACTGGAATGGCGCCGCAATGTGAGGACAGTCGCGCCCGCCGTCCACACGGTGGACGACGGGCGCGGCGAGAAGGGGTACCGGTCAGACGAGGCCGACGACGATCAGGGTCATCAGGACGATGAGGGTGACGGCTCCCAGGAACAGGCCACCGCCGATGTCGGACTGGGTCTCGGCGTACGGGCGGCTCTCGTGCAGGTAGTCATGCGGGTACTTGCGGGCTGCGTGACGGCTCATGGTCCGCCTCCTTTCAATACGCTACGGAGCGTATCGTTACTCATGGGAACGAGTCAAAGCGAGCCCCACCGGAGTCTTTGAGCGATCCGACGGGTCAGGACACGTCCGATCGCTCAAAGACCCGCGCCAGGGAGCAGCCGGTATGCCGCCGTCAGGCCTTGCCGCCCACGTCGCCGTGCGGCACGGGCTGRCCGAGGCGCCCGGCCTGGTAGTCCTCGAACGCCTTGCGGACCTCCGCCTCGGTGTTCATGACGAACGGGCCGGCCCAGGCGACGGGCTCGCGGATCGGCAGGCCACCGAGGACGACGACGTCGAGCCCCGCGGCATACCGCTCCTGCTGGGCGCGCGCCGAGGAGAGCTGGATCGCGTCGCCGGGACCGAAGACGGCCAGCTGGCCGGGACCGACCGGGGTCTGGTCTGGGCCCACGAAACCGTCACCGCTCATGACGTAGACGAGGGCGTTGAAGTCGCGGCGCCACGGCAGGGTCAGCTCTCCACCGGGGGCGACAGTCGCGTGCACCATCGCCATGGGGGTGTGCGTCGACCCGGGGCCGGCGATGCCACCGACCTCGCCGGCGATGACGCGCAGCAGGGAGCCGCCGTCCGCGGAGGTGAGCAGGCCGACCTCGCTGGAGCGCAGGTCCTGGTAGGCCGGGGCCTTGAGCTTGTCGACCTTCGGGAGGTTCACCCACAGCTGGAAGCCGTGGAACAGGCCGCCGCTGACGACGAGGTGCTCCGGCGGGGCCTCGATGTGCAGGATCCCCGAGCCGGCGGTCATCCACTGCGTGTCGCCGTCCGTGATCGTGCCACCGCCACCGAAGGAGTCCTGGTGGTCGAAGATGCCGTCGATGATGTAGGTGACCGTCTCGAAGCCGCGGTGCGGGTGCCAGGGCGTGCCCTTGGGCTCGCCGGGCGCGTACTCGACGGCGCCCATCTCGTCCATGTGGATGAACGGGTCGAGGTCGCGCAGGTCGACACCGGCAAAGGCGCGCTTCACCGGGAAGCCCTCGCCCTCGAGGCCGCCGGGCGCACTCGTCACGGAGCGGACCCGGCGCTGAACAGCCGCAGGGGCCACCGCGGGGACCCGTGGCAGGACGGTGAGGTCGGCGACGGAGACAGCAGGCATGGTCACTCCCGATCTAGTTCGAATTTCAACTATCCCGTAGAACCGTGCGGAGGGTCAACCCATTCCCCGCAACCTGAGCGCCCCAGAGGGCGCTCAGGTTGCAGGAAGAATCAGGGCTGTCGGGGGCGCTCGTCTGCCACGTCGTCGCGGGTCTCGTCCACGGCCACGTCGTCGCGGGTCTCGGACAGCTCGACGTCCGGGTCGCGCTCGTCGGCCCGTCGCAGGTGCTCGTCGCGGGTGTCGCGCGCCTCGGTGGCCGCCTCGCCGCGTCGCTCCGCCTCTGCTTCGAGCCGTTGGGCCCGAGCCTGCTGCTCCTGCGCCTCGGCGCGGGCCTTGTCGGCCTGGGCCTGGGCCTGGGCCTCGAGGGCCGCGGCCTCACGCTCGCGGTGCTCACGGTCGTGCTCCGCGGCGGTGGCGCGAAGGTCAGCCGCCTCCTCGCGATGGGCCTCGGCCTGCCGCTTGCGGGACTGGGAAACGAGGAACCCGACCAGAACAAGCACCACGATGATCGCGATGATGATCCAGACGATGGTCATGCCGTCCATACGCCCTCCTGGGGTCGTCAGTGTCCGGTGTGCCGGACCCCTCGAACCTAGTCCAGCCCCGTGCCCTCGACCACCCCACGGACTCGCGTCGTCGCAGGTCAGCGCGCTGGAGCGGCCTTCAGGTGGGGAGTTCGTCTCCCGCCGCGGCGTCATCGGAGCCACCCGGGCCACCCGGCTGGGTCGCCCGGGCAGTCGCCTCGAGGACGTCGGTGAGGAACCTCAGGACGAGCTCCTGCTCGGCTCGGCTGTAGGCCCCGATCGCCGCCTGCATCTCCCCCGCGAGCGGTCCGAAGACCTGTCGACCGACCGCCATGGCGTCCTGGGTCATCTCGATCGAGACCCGTCGACGGTCACTGCTGGCGTGGGTGCGCTGCACGTGGCCGACTCCCTCGAGCCGGGTGAGGAGCGCTGACGTCGCCGGCGCGCTGAGGTTGAGCGCCGAGGCGAGCTGGCTCGGCGTCAGGTGGTCCCCGGCCCGGCCGGCCTCCATGACGTGCCCGAGCGCGACCAGGTCGGTGCGGTGCATGCCCACCGCGCCGCCGTGGACGTCGATGTAGCGGTCCATCGCCGTGGTGAAGGCGCGGAGCGCGTCGATGATCGCCGCGGACACCGCGTCACCGGCAGGACGTCGCCCACGAGCGTCAGGGTCCTGGGTATGGCGAGTGGTCATGGGATGAGTGTAGTGTTTCCATCGTGGAACTATTCCAAGTTGGACAAGAATCCCGCCCAGAGGCCACCCACGGCGTGTTCGGGCCGGTCGGACGCGCCCTCGGGCGCCTCACCGGGACCCGGTCCAAGTGGGTGGTCGTGGTCCTCGCGCTGCTGGTGTCCGGCGCGGCCTTCGCGTTCGCCGGAGAGGCGGCGCCGGTCTCCACCACCGCGGCCTCGCTCCCGGCGAGCGCCGAGGCGGCCCGGGCGGCGGCGTTGCGCGACAGCCTGCCGTCGAGCGGGATCGCCCCCGCAGTCGTCGTCTACACGCGGGCCGGCGGCACCCTGGGTCAGGCGGACGTGCAGGCCGTCCAGGAGTCCCGCGACCGCGGTGTCGCCGCCGTCACCGAGTGGGCGCCGAGCGGCATACCGGGTTCGGCTGCCATCCCGCCCCAGGTCTCTCAGGACGGGTCCACCGCGTTGGCCGTCGTGCCACTGCGGGCCGACCTGGCGGATGGCGACGTCTCCGCGGCCGTTGCCGCCCTGCGCGCAGCCGTCAAAGCCGATCTCCCCGCCGGGGTCACGGCGACCGTCACCGGCGGCCCGGCCTTCTCGGCCGACATCGGCGCCGTGTTCGACGGGGCCGACATCCGCCTCCTCGGCGCGACCGCCGCGGTCGTCGCCATCCTGCTGCTGCTCACGTACCGCAGCCCGTGGCTGTGGCTGGTGCCGCTGACCGTGGTCGGCACCGGCGACCAAGTGGCCAGCAAGACCATCGCCCTGCTCAGCCGGAGCACCGACCTTCGGGCCGACGGCGCCGTCACCGGCATCACCTCCGTGCTGGTGTTCGGGGCCGGCACCAACTACGCCCTGCTGCTGATCGCGCGCTACCGCGAGGAGCTGCGTCGCACCGACGACCGCCACGAGGCCATGCGGGCGGCCCTGCGGTCCGCCGCGCCCGCGATCCTCGCCAGCGGAGGCACCGTCACCCTCGCCCTGCTCAGCCTCGGCCTCGCCGACGACCCGTTCGCCCAGTCTCTCGGGTATGCCGGGGCGGTGGGCATCGTCGTCGCCCTCGCCTACGCGCTCCTGGTCCTGCCCGCGAGCATGGTGCTGTTCGGGCGGCGCCTCTTCTGGCCGTTCGTGCCACGGGTCGGCACGCTCGACCCGAGTCACGCAGGCCTCTGGCGACGGCTCGGTGAGGCGGTGACCCGTCGGCCGGTCGTCGTGGGCCTGGCCTCGGTCGCGGTGCTCGTGACGCTGGCGCTGGGCGGCACCAGCCTGTCGATCGGTCAGTCACCCCAGGAGCAGTTCCTCGCCAAGCCCGAGGCCGTCGTGGGCCAGGAGCAGCTGGCCAAGGCGTTCCCCGCCGGGACGAGCGAGCCAGCGGTCGTCGTGACCGAACGGGCCGCCACGGAGGCCGTCACTGCCGCCGCCAAGGCCGTCCCCGGGGTCCAGGACGTCCGCACCGCGGGCGGCGACTCCCGGATCGCGCAGCTCGACGTGGTGCTGACCGCGGACCCTGGCACGACAGCGGCCTTCGACCAGGTGAAGGCGCTCCGTGCTGCGGTCCATGCCGTCCCGGGCGCCAAGGCCGTGGTCGGCGGATCGGACGCCGAGGCGCTCGACGCACGCACCACCACCGAGGGCGACCGCTGGCTGTTGTTCCCGCTCATCCTCGGGATCGTGCTGCTGGTCCTGCTGTTGCTCCTGCGCTCCGTCGTGGCCGCTGTGGTCCTCGTGACGACGGTGGTGGCGACCTACGTCGCCAGCATGGGCGCAAGCTGGTTCGCGTTCCAGCACCTCCTCGGCTTCCCGCCGCTCGACGTGAGCACCCCGCTCCTGGCGTTCCTCTTCCTCGTGGCACTCGGCGTCGACTACAACATCTTCCTGGCCACCCGGGCCCGCGAGGAGGCCTCCGGCGGGGTGACCGCTCGGGAATCCATCGTCACCGCGCTGGCCGTGACCGGCGGCGTGATCACCAGTGCCGGGATCCTGCTCGCCGCGGTCTTCGCCGTCCTCGGCGTGCTGCCCCTGGTGCAGCTCGCGCAGATCGGCGTCATCGTCGGCTTCGGGGTGCTGCTCGACACGCTCCTCGTGCGATCGGTGCTGGTGCCTGCCATCGTGAGCCTGCTCGGGGAGCGGTTCTGGTGGCCGAGCCACCCGGCCGGACGAGCCCGTGCGGCGAGCCACGACGAGCTGGCGTCAGCCGAGGCCCAGCTCAGCCACTGACTTCTCCCGCATCTCGACCTTGCGCACCTTGCCGGTCACGGTCATCGGGAACTCGTCGACGATCCTGACGTAGCGCGGGATCTTGTAGTGGGCGAGCTTGCCGGTGGCGAAGGCCCGGACCGCGGCGGCGTCGAGCGGCTCGGCGCCCTCCCTCATCCGGATCCAGGCACAGAGCTCCTCGCCGTACCTGTCGTCGGGGACACCGACGACCTGGGCGTCGAGGATGTCGGGGTGGGTGTAGAGGAACTCCTCGATCTCACGGGGGTAGACGTTCTCCCCACCCCGGATCACCATGTCCTTGATCCGGCCGGTGATCTGCACGTAGCCGTCGTCGTCCATCACCGCGATGTCACCGGTGTGCATCCAGCCGTCCACGAGCACCTCGTCGGTCTTGTCCTGCTGCTCCCAGTAGCCGAGCATCACCGAGTAGCCCTTGGTGCAGAACTCCCCCGCCTGACCCCGGGGCAGCGTCTCCCCCGAGACCGGGTCGACGACCTTGATCTCCAGGTGCGGGCCCACCCTGCCGACCGTGCCGACCTTCTGCTCGAAGGTGTCGTCGGTGCGGTTCTGGGTCGAGACCGGCGAGGTCTCGGTCATGCCGTAGCAGATCGTCATCTCGGTGATCCCAGCCTCGATGAGCTTGGTCATCATCGTTGCGGGACAAGGGGATCCGGCCATGATGCCGGTCCTCACCGACGACAGGTCGTAGGACGCGAAGTCGGGTAGCGACCACTCCGCGATGAACATCGTGGGAACGCCGTAAAGCGAGGTGCACTTCTCGTCGGCCGTCGCCCTGAGCGTCGCGGCGGGGTCGAAGCCCGGCGCGGGGATGACCATGGCGGCGCCGTGGGTGGTGCAGGCGAGGTTGCCCATGACCATGCCGAAGCAGTGGTAGAAGGGGACCGGGATGCAGACCCGGTCGGCTTCGGTGTAGCGGCAGAGCTCCCCGACGAAGTAGCCGTTGTTGAGGATGTTGCGGTGGCTGAGGGTCGCGCCCTTGGGGAAGCCGGTGGTGCCCGACGTGTACTGGATGTTGATCGCGTCATGCGGGTCGAGCCCGGCCTGGACCTCGGCGACCTGCTCGTCCGACGCCTCGTCGGCGCGCGCGAGCAGCGCATCCCACGACTCCTGCCCGAAGACGTAGGAGTCGCGCAGCGCGGGACAGCTCGCCCGCACCTCGTCGAGCATGGCGACGTAGTCACTGCTCTTGAACGACTCGGCGAGGAACACCGCGGAGATACCCGCCTGCTTGAGGACGAACTCGAGCTCGTGGGTGCGGTAGCTCGGGTTGATGTTGACGAGGATCGCGCCGATCTTCGCCGTCGCGTACTGCACCAGGGTCCACTGTGCGCAGTTCGGCGACCAGATGCCCACCCGCTCGCCCTTGGTGATCCCGGAGGCGAGCAGCGCGCGGGCGAGGCGGCCCACCTCGGCGCCGAACTCGGCATACGTCCAACGGATCCCCTGCGCGACGTCGACCAGCGCCTCGCGCTCACCGAAGGCGGCCACGGTGGCGTCGAGGTTGTCGGGGATGGTCTGTTCGAGCAGCGGGACGTCGGTCTCACCCGCGGTGTGCGACAGCGTGGTCATGTCCTTCATCCCACCGCGCCCGCGCCCATCCCACAACCCCGTGCCGCGGCAGGTCGGCAAACGGCGGGGTCGGCCCACAGAAACCTGTGTCAACGAGAGGTTGACGACGGGTAGCGTCGCCCCCGACATGAGCGCAACCCTCAAGGCCACCGACCTCGCCGCCGGCCACGGCGCGCGCGCACTCTTCTCGGGGCTCGACCTCGTCGTGGGCGCGGGTGACATCGTCGGGCTCGTCGGAGCGAACGGCGCCGGCAAGTCCACCCTCCTGCGACTGCTGGCCGGCGAGCTCGAACCCGAGCAGGGCACGGTCACACTGAGCCCCCCGACCGCCTCCGTCGGGCACCTGCCGCAGGAGCCCGAGCGCCGGGTCGGCGAGACCGTGGCCGGCTTCATCGCGCGCCGCACGGGGGTCAGTGCTGCCGAGGCCGAGATGAACGACGCCGCCCACGCCCTCGGCGACGGCGGCCCGGGCGCCGACGACAGGTATGCCGCGGCGCTGGAGTCGTGGCTCGCGCTGGGTGGCGCGGACCTCGAGGAACGCGCCGCCGTGACCCTCGCCGGGCTCGGACTCGGCGTGGACGTCGAGACCCCGATGACCGCGCTGTCGGGTGGGCAGGCGGCTCGAGCGGGACTCGCCGCCCTCCTGCTCTCGCGCTACGACGTGTTGCTGCTCGACGAGCCGACCAATGACCTCGACCTCGACGGCCTCGCGCGCCTCGAGCAGTTCGTCGCGGGTCTGCGCAGTCCGGCGGTGATCATCAGCCATGACCGCGAGTTCCTCGCCCGCACCGTCACCCGCGTCGTCGAGCTCGACCTCGCCCAGCAGCAGGTGGCGGTCTACGAGGGAGGCTACGACAGCTACCTGGCCGAGCGCGAGGTCGCGAGGCGGCACGCGAGGGAGGCCTATGAGGAGTACGCCGGCACCCGCACCCGCCTCGAGCAGCGCGCCGTCACGCAGCGGAACTGGATGACCGTGGGGGTTCGCAACGCGCGACGGAAGAAGACCGACAACGACAAGTTCATCCCGGCGTTCCGGGCCGAGTCGGCCGAGAAGCAGGCGGCCAAGGCCCGGCAGACGGAGCGGATGATCGAGCGGCTCGAGGAGGTCGAGGAGCCTCGCAGGGAGTGGGAGCTGCGGATGACCATCGCCGCCGCGCCACGGTCCGGCACCGTCGTGGCCTCGGCCTCGCACGCCGTGGTCCGTCGCGGCGACTTCACCCTCGGACCGGTCGACGTGCAGGTGGACTGGGCGGACCGCGTCGTGGTCACCGGGGCCAACGGCTCGGGCAAGACCACCCTGCTGGGGATGCTGCTCGGCACCGTGCCCGTCGACGAGGGGACGGCCGGGCTGGGCTCCTCGGTGCGCGTCGGGGAGGTCGACCAGGCGCGTGGGTTGTTCGTGGGGCCACAGACCCTCGCCCGCGCGTTCGGCGACGCCCTCCCCGACTGGCCGGACGCCGAGGTGCGCACCCTCCTCGCGAAGTTCGGTCTCGGCGCCGAGCACGTCCACCGCGCCGCCGACTCGCTCTCACCCGGCGAACGCACCCGCGCCGCGCTCGCGCTGCTCCAGGCGCGCGAGGTCAACCTGCTCGTCCTGGACGAACCCACCAACCACCTCGACCTGCCGGCCATCGAGCAGCTGGAGCAAGCCCTCGACTCGTTCGGCGGGACGGTCCTGCTCGTCACCCATGACCGCCGGATGTTGGCTGACGTCAACGCAACCCGCCGGTGGCATGTCGAGGACGGCCGGCTCCAGGAGCTCTGAGGAGTGCAGCCTGGGCGGGTCAGCGCGAAGCCGGCGCCGCGGCATACCGCCGAAGGCGTCAGCTGAGGAAGATGTCGGGCGCGAGGCCCTCGTCCTTGCCGGTCATGGAGTAGGCCGCGAAGTCGGTGACCCCGCGGGCCCGCAAGAGGTCCTCGTCGATGAGGGTCTGGCCGTTGAGGCCCTGGCCGTCGGTGGTGAGCACCTCGTAGGCCGCGTCGGCGACGATCTCCGGCTTGCGGCTGACCTTGACCATCTGGTCGCCGCCCGGGAGGTTGCCGATCGCGTCGGTCGCCACCAGCGTCGCGGGCCACAGACAGGTCGACGAGACCCCCTTCTGGCCGAGCTCGTGCGCGAAACCCAGTGCTGCCAACGTCATCCCATACTTCGCCATCGTGTATGCCGGGTGGCCGGCGAACCAGCGCGGGTCGAGGTTGATCGGCGGCGAGAGCGTGAGGACCTTCGGGTCGGGGCTGGCCAGCAGGTGCGGGATCGCCGCGCGCGTCAGCATGAAGGTGCCCCGGACGTTGATGTCCTGCATGAGGTCGTAACGCTTGGGCTCGAGCTGGGCGGTGGGGCTGAGGTTGAGGACGCTGGCGTTGTTGACCACGATGTCGATCCCGCCGAACTGGGCGGCCGTCTTCTCCACCGCCGCCAGGAGCAGGTCGTCGTCGCGCACGTCGCCCACGATCGGCAGGGCGTGGCCGCCGGCTGCCTCGATGGCCTCGGCAGCGGTGTGGATCGTCCCGGCCAGGCGCGGATCGGGCTTGTCGGTCTTGGCGATCAGCGCGACGTTCGCCCCGTCGCGGGCCGCGCGCACGGCGATGGCCAGGCCGATGCCCCTGCTGCCGCCGGACATGATGATGGTCTTGCCGGAGAGCGTCGTCATGGTGGCGAGCCTAGTTACCGATCGGTAGCCCGGGAACCGGCGCGGCCCGTGGCCCTCGTCACGCGACCCACCGCCGCGGCTGCGCCGAGTGAGCGGCAACCGACCCTCGGCCGTCGCCGAGGTGTCGGTTGACGCTCACTGAGGGCATGGCCTAGCGCTGTGCTGCGGCGGTCTCCACGTCACCGGTCAGTACGTCACCGGTCAGCACGTGCTCGGAGACGTCAGCCGTGCCGGTGCCGGTCGTGACCGCTGCCGTGACCTCCTCGGTCATCGAGACGGTCGTGCGCAGCGGCACCTCCTTGACGAAGAGCACGGCCAGCAGCGCCACGACCGCGAACACCGCGCTGATCAGGAAGATGTGACCCGTGGCGTCGCCGTAGGCAGCCCGGACGATCTGGCCGATCGGCGCCGGCATGTCCTTGATGTCGAGGGTGCCGGTGCCACCGCCGGACTGCGCGGCAGCCGCAGCCTTGGGGCCGAGCTGGGCCAGTCCGGCCGTGATGTCGTCCCGGACCCCGTTGGCCAGGATGGCCCCGAGCACCGAGACGCCGATCGCGCCGCCGAGGGTGCGGAAGAACGCGATGGTGGCCGACGCCGCGCCGATGTTGCTGACGTCCACGGAGTTCTGCACGGCGAGCACGAGGTTCTGCATCATCGCCCCCATGCCGAAGCCCATCAGGGCCATGGCGAGGCCGATCTGCCACATCGGGGTGAGGTGGTCGATCCGGCCCAGCCAGGCGGTGCCGGCCACGAGGAAGACCGCTCCGCCGATGATGATGCCCTTCCAGCGACCCGTCCGGCTCACGATCTGGCCACCGACGGTGGACGACAGCAGCAAGGAGGCCATCAGCGGGATGGTCAGCAGGCCGGCGTGCGTCGGGCTGTAGTCCCGGGAGATCTGGAAGTACTGCGTGAGGAAGGTCGTGCCGCCGAACATCGCCACACCGACCGCGGCACTGGCGACGACGACCAGACCGGCGGTGGCGTTCTTGAGCAGCCGGATCGGGATGATCGGCTCGGCGGCGCGCAGCTCGACGACGAGGGTCAGCGCCAGCGCGACGAGGGTGCCGCCGAGGTACCAGACCGTCTGGGCCGACCACCACGGGAAGTCGTTGCCGGCAAAGGTGACCCACAGCAGCGGCAGGGACGCGGTGACCGCGATGAGGGCCGCACCGAGGTAGTCGATCTTCGGTGTGCGCTTCGGCGTCGTGATGTGCAGGGTCGCCTGGAGGACGAACAGTGCGATGAGGGCCAGCGGGATGCAGACGTAGAAGGTCCAGCGCCACCCGAGGCTGCTGTCGACGATGAGGCCACCGAGCAGGGGGCCGCTCACGGTGGCGACGGCCATCACGGCACCCATGTAGCCGGCATACCGACCTCGCTGGCGCGGGGCGATCATCGCCCCCATGATCGACTGGGTCAGCGCGGTCAGGCCGCCCATGCCGAGTCCCTGCACCACGCGGCAGGCGATGAGGAAGCCCACCGAGTGCGACAGGCCAGCGGCGATGGACCCCGCCACGAAGACGAGCAACGACAGCTGCACGAGCAGCTTCTTGCTGAACAGGTCGGAGAGCTTGCCCCAGATCGGCGTGCTGACGGTGGTCGCGAGCAGCGACGCGGTGATCACCCAGGTGTACTGCCGTTGGGTGCCGCGCAGGTCACCGATGATGGTCGGGAGGGCGGTCGAGACGATGGTGCTGCTGAGCATGGCCGTGAAGAGGCCCGCGAGCAGTCCGGTCATCGCCTCGAGGATCTGGCGGTGTGACATCTCGCCGATGTCGACGGAGGGTGTGACGACTGCCTGCGCGAGGGCGGGGGCGGGTGCGGAGGTGGTTGACATCAAAGACTCTCGGTGGCGGGGATCGGGTGAGTGGTCGGGGTGGTGGTGTCGTCGTGCGCGATGGCCTCGGCGAGGCTCGGCGCGAGCGAGGTATGCCGCAGGGGCGCGGCCCGCTCGCCGGCCCGTCGCAGTGCCTGCTCCAGGGTGCGGAGCAGGCGCGGGAGGCGCCCGACGTCGTCGTCGGTGAGCTCGGACAGCGCGTCGTCGAGGAGAGCCGCGTACTGGTCGGAGATCGTGGCCAGCTGGGAGCGGCCCTCGTCGGTGAGGCTGATGTGGCAGGCCCGAGCGTCCTCGGCGTCCTTGCGGCGGACCACCAGGCCGTCCTCCTCGAGGCGGGTCAGGGCCCGGCTGACGACCGAGGGCGCCACGCCGGTGGCGTGGGCCAGGTCGCCGGGTCGGTCCTCCCCGGGCTGGGTGGCGAGCACCTTGAGGATCGCCAGGGGCGTTCCCGAGGCGCCGAGCTGCGCCTGGCGCTGGCGGGCGATCGAGCGGCTGGCGCGGATCAGGCTCGACAGCGCCGAGACGACCTCGTCGGTCGCGTGGTGCGGGCTGGTGCGGGTCTCGGTGGCGAGGGTGGTCATGGACGTTCCTTTGGTTGCAGAACACAACCATAACCTCAGTTAGTTGCTACACGCAACTTCATTGCGGGAGGCGCGGGAATCGGGTTCGGGGCTGGCTTCACCCCAGAACGTCGACCCGATACGGGGGTGACTCAGGGGGCGGTGTCGTTGAGCAGGCGCAGCAGCCGAGCCAGGTCGGTGACGTCCTGGGGGTCCCAGCTCGCCAGCCGGGCCCGCAGCCGCTCCTTGCGCCCCGCCACGGTCCGGTCGAGCGCCTCGGACCCCGCGAGGGTGAGTCGCACCTGCCGGGCACGCGCATCGGCCGGGTCGGGGATCCGCTCCACCAGCCCGAGCTCCTCGAGCGTCGTGAGGTTCCGGCTCGTCGTCGACTTGTGCAGGCCGAGCACGTCGGAGATGTCGCCACCCCGGGCGCCACCCCCGGCGGCGGCCAGGTCGCGCACGGCCACCAGCACGGCATACCCGGCGGAGTCGAGGTCGGGGTGCACCTCGGCGGCGGTGCGCTGCTGGGCGCTGCGCGCGCGACGGAGCAGCCGGCTGAGCTCGACCTCGAGTTCGCCGAGGTCCGACGTGGGAGCCATGGACCGGAGCCTAGGGCCTGCGTGGCGGACCGGCGAAGGAGCGCGCGTCACCCCGGCGGGCGTTCCTCGGACCAGCGTGACCCGAGCGGCCCCGGCGCGCAGTGGTTCGACGTGCGCAGTGGACTGACGTGCGCAGTGGATCGACGGGCGCAGTGGATTGACGACCGTCGGGATCGGGTCCTATATTCCGCGTGGAATATTTCGGCCGGAACACGTGAGACCGACCCGCAGCCGGGCCGGCCGGTCGGATCGACCAGCGAAGGGAGTGCATCGCATGACGCTCACCCCGCTCGCGATAGCCGCCCTCGCCCTGCTCAACGAGCGCTCGATGCACCCCTACGAGATGTACCAGCTGCTGCTGGACCGCCACGAGGACCGCATCGTCCGCGTGACCCCGGGGTCGCTCTACCGCACCGTCGACCGGCTGACCGCCGACGGGATGGCCGAGGCCACCGGCACCGGCCGGGAGGGCAACCGCCCCGAGCGCACCACCTACGCCATCACCGACACCGGCCGGACGGCGCTGGTCACCCGCATCCGGGAGATCCTGCGCGAGCCGGTCAACGAGTTCCCGACCTTCGCCCTCGCCCTGGCGGAAGCGCACAACGCCCCTGCGAGCGCCGTCTGCGCCGACCTCCGCGACCACCTCGAGGTCATCGAGCGTGAGCTGTCCGACATCGACTGCCTCGTCGACAAGGCCAGGGCCCGCGAGGTGGCCGAGGCGTACTGGATCACCGCCGACTACATCCGCCACATGACGGTCGCCCAGCAGGACTGGATCAACGGCTTCATCACCCGACTCGAGAAAGGCGACCTGCCATGGCCGCACCCACAACCCTGAGGACCGACCTCCCCGCCGACTACCGCCCCTGGCCGGCCTTGTGGGCCATGGTGATCGGGTTCTTCATGATCCTCGTCGACTCCACGATCGTGTCGGTGGCGACGCCCGCGATCATGAAGGGCCTCGACTCCGACGTGAACAGCGTCATCTGGGTCACCTCCGCCTACCTGCTCGCGTATGCCGTGCCGTTGCTCATCACCGGCCGGCTCGGCGACCGGATCGGACCGAAGTACGTCTACCTCGCGGGTCTGGCGCTGTTCACGGTCGCCTCCCTGTGGTGTGGCCTGACCGGCAGCATCGAGATGCTCATCATCGCCCGCGTGGTGCAGGGGCTGGGCGCCTCGATGATGACCCCGCAGACGATGGCGGTGATCACCCGCACCTTCCCGGCCGCGTCCCGCGGCCAGGCGATGTCGCTGTGGGGCGCCACCGCCGGCGTCGCGATCCTGGTCGGCCCGCTGCTCGGCGGCCTGCTCGTCGACGGCCCCGGGTGGGAGTGGATCTTCTTCATCAACGTGCCGATCGGCATCGTCGCCTTCGTCCTCGCGATGCGCCTCGTGCCCAGGCTCGAGACCCACAGCCACACCTTCGACTGGGCCGGCGTCGCGCTCTCGGCGGTCGGGATGTTCCTGCTCGTCTTCGGCATCCAGGAGGGCGAGACCTACAACTGGGGCCAGATCACCGGCTTCCTCTCGGTGCCCTTGCTGATCATCGCCGGCCTGCTCATCTTCGGCCTCTTCATCTTCTGGCAGAGCCGGATCCGCACCGAGCCGCTGGTGCCCCTTGGCCTGTTCCGCGACCGCAACTTCTCCCTCTCCAACATCGCGATCAGCGCAGTCGGATTCTCCATCACCGGCATGGCCTTCCCGTTCATGCTCTACGCGCAGGTGGTGCGTGGCATGACGCCGACCAAGTCGGCGCTGCTGCTGGTCCCGATGGCCGTCCTGTCCGGCGCCCTGGCACCGGTGGCCGGCAAGCTGACCGACCGCATGCACCCGCGGACCATCACGGCCTTCGGCCTCGCGCTCTGCTCGGCCTCGCTCTTCTGGCTCAGCCGGGTCACCACGGTCGACAGCAAGACCTGGCTGCTGCTGCTCCCGATGGCTCTCATGGGGGTGGCCAACGCGTTCATGTGGGCGCCGCTGGCGGCGACCGCCACCCGCAACCTGCCACTGTCGTCGGCCGGGGCCGGTTCGGGCATCTACAACACCACCCGGCAGGTCGGGGCCGTCCTCGGCAGCGCTGCCATCGCCGCCCTCATCGAGGCCCGGCTCACCGCCAACCTGCCCGGCATGCCGCAGGACATGTCGCAGCGCACGGCCGGGGTGAAGCTCCCGCCGCAGATCGCGGACGGCTTCGCCACCGCGATGTCACAGACGTTGCTGCTGCCCGCGGCCGTGCTGCTCATCGGCGTGGTGGCCGCCCTCGCGTTCACCAAGCCGACCCACTGACGACACCGGACCACGGCACCGCCCGCCGTCCAGCGGTGGACCGACCACCCGCTGGCCACCCGCACCTGTCAGGCTGGCGCCCGTGCAGCGACTTCGTTTCACGGGCGCCATCGCCGGGGTCGGCTCGACCAGCGGCGTGCGGTTCGTCGTGGGGCGGTGGGACGACTCACCCCTCGGATCGTTCGCCGACGTCATGGTGGAGGACCCCTCGGGCCGCCGGACGCTCCTCGCACCGACTGCCGCGGTCGCCGACTTCGTCCAGCAGACCTACGCGTTCGACGAGGTGTGCACCACCCCGGTCTCCGTCGCGGTGACCGCGGACGGCTGGGACGTCTACGCAGACGGGCACCTCACGGCATACCTGGCCCTGGGAGCTCGTATGCCGCTCGGCTGGCTCCTGCGCGCCGTCCCGCGCCGAGTGGCCGCCGCGCCGGCCTGGGCCACCGTCATCGACCCCGTCGCCCGGGTCGTCATGCGCGGCGTGCGCACCCGGGGCACGGCGCTGGAGGGCCGGCGCGAGTGGTACGGCGCCACCGACCTGCACGCGGTGACGAGTCTCGCGGGCGCTTGGCGGGGCGTCCCGCTGGGCCAGCTCGCCGACGTCGACCCGCCGTGTCGGTTCGGGTTCAGCTCGACACCGACTCGCCCGGGGGTGACCACCGTCGTGACGACGGTCGAAGTGCTGGGAGACTGAACCCGTGCGCCGCATCACGCAGTCCCGCAAGCTCCACCAGGTCCGCTATGACGTGCGCGGGCCGATCCTCGAGGAGGCCCAGAAGCTCGAGGCCGAGGGGCACAAGATCCTCAAGCTCAACATCGGCAACCCCGCGCCGTTCGGCTTCGAGGCCCCGCAGGCGATCCTCCAGGACATGGTCCACCACCTGCCCAACTCGCAGGGCTACAGCGACTCGCGAGGCATCTACTCCGCCCGCACCGCTGTCGCGCACTACTACCAGTCGCGGGGGCTGACCGACACGCACGTTGACGACATCTACATCGGCAACGGCGTCTCCGAGCTCATCTCGATGGTGCTCACGGCGTTCGTCGACGAAGGCAACGAGATCCTCGTCCCGGCGCCCGACTACCCGCTGTGGACGGGCGCCGTCACCCTGGCCGGGGGGACGCCGGTCCACTACCGGTGCGACGAGTCCAACGGCTGGAACCCCGACCTCGCCGACATCGAGGCGAAGATCACCGAGAACACCCACGCGCTCGTCGTGATCAACCCCAACAACCCCACCGGCGCGGTCTACAGCGACGAGGTGGTCCGCGGCATGGCCGACATCGCCCGACGCCACAACCTCGTGCTGATGTCCGACGAGATCTACGAGAAGATCCTGTTCGCCGACGACGTGAACCACCCGGTCCACCACCACACCGCGACGTTCGCGGGTGATGACGTGCTCTGCCTGACCTTCAGCGGGCTGTCCAAGGCCTACCGGGTCTGCGGCTACCGCGCGGGCTGGGTGATGGTCTCGGGCCCCAAGGAGCTGGCCACCGACTTCCTCGAGGGCCTGACGCTCCTCGCGAACATGCGCATGTGCGCCAACGTCCCCGGGCAGCACGCGATCCAGACGGCACTGGGCGGTTACCAGTCGATCGAGGAGTACATCCACCCGGGCGGCCGCTTCTACGAGCAGAGCAAGACCGCGTGGCGGCTGCTCAACGAGATCCCCGGCGTCTCCTGCGTCGAGCCCCATGGCGCCCTCTACTGCTTCCCGCGGCTCGACCCCGAGGTCTACCCCATCGAGGACGACCAGGCGTTCGTCATCGACCTGTTGCGGGCCAAGAAGATCCTCGTGACCCATGGCACCGGGTTCAACTGGTTCGAGCCCGACCACTTCCGCCTCGTGACCCTCCCCGACGTCGAGGTCCTCACCGAGGCGATCGGGCGGATCGCAGACTTCCTGGAGACCCAGCGCTCCTGATGGACGTCGTGCGCCGAGGTGACTCAGGGCTGCTCGCGGCCGTCGCCGCGGGTGGTGTGGTGGGCTCCCTGGGCCGGTATGCCGTGGGGCTGGCGCTCCCCCACGGCTCCGGCTCGTTCGCGTGGTCGACGTTCCTCGTCAACGTCACGGGGTCGCTCGCCATGGGGGTGCTCGTGGTGTGGGTGCTCGCCATGGCCCGACCGCACCCGTGGCTGCGACCGTTCCTCGGCGTCGGGGTGCTGGGTGGGTGGACGACCTTCTCGTCCTACGCGCTGGACGTCCACGCGCTGGTGCAGTCGGGGCACGGACTCGTCGCCGCGGCATACCTCGTGGGGTCCCTGGTCGTCGGCATCGTGGCGGTGGGTCTCGGGATCACGCTCGGCGAACGGCTGTTCGGGCGGCGTCCGTGACGGGCGCCGACGCGTTGCTGGTGCTGGGGGGTGCGGCGGTCGGTGCGCCGGTGCGGTTCCTCGTGGACCGGTGGGCGCGCGAGCACACCCGCGCCGGCACCATCCTCGGGACACTCGTCGTGAACGTCGCGGGGTCGTTCGTCCTCGGCCTCGTGGCGGGCGTGCCCCACCCGGCCGAGTGGCTGGTGCCGTTGGTGGGCATCGGGTTCTGTGGCGCGCTGACGACGTTCTCCACGCTGGCCTTCGAGACCTGGGTGTTCCTCGAGGAACGGGCGTGGAAGCCGTTTGCCGCCAACCTGGCGCTCACGCTCGGACTCGGCCTCCCCGCGGTCTGGCTCGGGTACCTGCTCACGTCCTGACCCTCAGACGGGGCGCGCGTGCCGACCGCCGGGGCGTCGACGCAGCATCATGGGTTCAAGGAGACCGCCGAGGCTGACGAGCGCGAACGGGCCACACCCAGAGGGTCAGGAGTCCGGTGACCAGGAGCGGGGCAGCCCAGGCGAACGCCAGGTCGGGGCCACAGGCGCTGGGTCCTTCGGGGTGCACACGGTGTGGTCGGTCGCGATGCTGAGGACCACTCCCGCCACGGCGAGCCCGACGACCAGCCAGGGCGGCCAGACGGGCATGCGGGCCTGCGTCCAGCGACGTGCGGTGTCCGCGGTGACGGGCTGCGGAGAGTTCGGCACCACCGAAGGATGGCAGTCCCCGCCTCGGGTCGAGAGGGCACGACACGCTGACCGGGAGGTCCCGCGGCCAGCGTGTCGTGCACGCTCGACGTGAGCGGTAGGGGGGCTTCCGGCCACTTCCTGACCGCTATCTCGGGCATCCTGAACGCGTGGCCAACACCAGCTCCCGCACGCTGCGACTGCTCTCCCTGCTCCAGACCCACCGGTTCTGGGCCGGGCCCGAGCTCGCCGGCCGGCTCGAGGTGTCGGAGCGCACGCTGCGTCGTGACGTCGAGCGGCTGCGCGAGCTCGGCTACCCCGTCGACTCCGTCCGTGGGGTAGAGGGCGGCTACCAGCTCGGCGCCGGCGCGACGATGCCGCCACTGACCGTCGACGAGGACGAGGCGATCGCGATGGTGGTGGCGCTCAACGGCGCGGCTCAGCTCACCGCCGGCGCACTGTCGGAGGCGTCGGTCAGCGCCCTGTCGAAGGTGGTGCAGGTGCTACCGCCCAAGCTGCGCCGCCGGGCCGAGGCGTTGCGGGCCGTGACGGACGACTCACCCTTCTCGGAGGCGCCTGCGGTGCATGCCGACGTCCTGGCGGCCGTGGCCCAGGCGACCCGTGACACCGAGCGGATCCGGTTCACCTACGAGGCGCGCGGCGGCCAGGGGGCCGGCGAGGCCGTCCGGCGCCACGTCGAGCCGCATCGCCTCGTCACGGTCGGCCGCCGCTGGTACCTGCTCGCCTACGACCTCGACCGACAGGACTGGCGCTCGTTCCGCCTCGACCGCCTCACCGAGCCGTTGGGCACCCGATCCCGCTTCCGGCCGCGCGAGGTACCCGGAGGCGATGCGGCGGCATACGTGCGAAAGGGACTGTCCCGCAACGAAACCCGCGTCGTCGTGCGCGCGGTCGTCCAGGCGCCGGCAGAGCAAGTGGCGAAACGCACCGGCCGGTGGGCGACGGTCTCGCCGATCGACGACACGTCGTGCCGGCTGGAGATGGACGCGGTGCACCCTGGCTGGGCGGCGTTCGGACTGGGGGCGGTCGACGCGCCGTTCGAGCTGGAGGAGGCCACACCGGAGGTGCTCGACGTGCTTCGCCTGTGGTCGGCGCGCTTCACCGAGGCCGCCGGCCCGGGGCCGACCGCCTGACGGACCCCGGTGCGACACTGCCCCGCATGACGGCGAACTGGCACCTCACGATCGACTGCGAAGACAGCGCCCGCCTGGTGGCGTTCTGGTGCGAGGCACTCGGCTACGTGCCCGAACCGGCGCCCGACGGCTGGGACTCGTGGCTCGACTACTGGCGCGCGGGCGGCCTCCCGGACGAGGAGCTGGTGGGCGCCGAGGCCGGCAGCGGGGCGATCGTCGACCCTGACGGAGTGCGGCCGCGCATCTGGTTCCAGGAGGTTCGGGAGCCCAAGGAGGTCAAGAACCGCCTGCACGTGGACGTCAGGCACACGCCTGGCCGCGAGGCGATGCCGTATGCCGAGCGGCGGGCCAGCGTCGACGCGGAGGTCGAGCGGCTGGTCGGGCTGGGCGCGAGCATCGCCTACCGCAACGCCCCTGACGGTGCGGACTACTACGCGGTGACGCTGCGCGACCCCGAGGGAAACGAGTTCTGTGTCGTGTGAAGCGTGTGCCGGATGACTCTGCCCCCTCTGCTCACTCAGCCCCGCCGAGGGCCGTCCGGGGTGGGGCGGTCGACTCCCTGACGATCAGGGAGGTGTGTAGCTTCTGGTGCGGGTGCCGAGCGTTTCCCCGGATAGCCGCGACGAGGAAGTCCGCCGCGACGCGTCCCTTGGCCTCGATGGGCTGACGGACGGTCGTCAGCCGCGGGCGCAACCAGAGCGCCTCCGGCTGGTCGTCGTAGCCAGCGACGGACACCTGGGTGGGCACGTCGATCTTGAGCTCGTAGGCCGCGTCGAGGACACCGGCGGCGAGGATGTCGGACAGCGCGAACACGGCCGTCGGACGGTCCGGGTCGCCGAGGATGCGCAGGCCGGCCTTGTATCCCTCCCCGCGGGTGCAGGGAGCCTCGACGACCTGGAGCCTGACGTCCTCCCGGCTGAGGCCCGCATCCTTGAGGGCGTCGTCGATGCCAGCCATCCTGCGCCCCAAAGGACCCCGATAGCCCTCCGGACCGCGGTCGGGTCCGGCTTCGGGCCCGGCGTCGAACGCGAGCACCGTGATGGTGCGATGGCCGAGCTCGATCAGGTGCGCCATCATGTCGGCGGCTCCGGTGCGGTCGTCGACCTCGACGCTCGGGAGGTTCTCGGTGCTCTCGCTGTCAACAAGCACGAACGGGACGCCGCGACGCTCCAGCTCGGCGACCTCTCCGCGGTCGCGCTCGAGCCCGGCCACGATGAAGCCGTCCACCGCGGCATACGGAATGGCCTCGAGCATCGAGTTGCGAAGGGGTGGGGCGAGCAGCAGGGTGAAGCCCTCTTGGTGGCACACCTGCCCCACACCAATGAGGAATTGGGCGTAGTAGGGGTTCTCCATCGCCTGCGAGATGTCCTGCGGCAGCAGGATCCCCAGTGAGTGGGTGCGCCCTTGGACGAGCATGCGCGCCAGCGGGTCGGGGCGGTAGCCGATGTCGGCGGCGATGCGCAGGATCTTGTCCCTCGTCGCCCCGGACAAGCGCGATGGGTCGTTGAACGCGAAGGACACCGACGTGCGGGAGACCCCGGCCGCTTCGGCGACCTCCTTCGCCGATGCCCGTTTGGGCCCGTCAGTCGAGCCTGACAACCGAAACCCCCGTTCCGGGCACCCGGATGGCGTCACACGCCACGCGTTGGCCCGTCAGTAGATCTACTCCCCCACGGCCGGAATGGCCTTGGATCGCGATGCAGTCCTCGGTCCTCGCGCGGTTCGCCACGACGAGCACGTCCCCATCCTCGTGGTGCCGGAGCCTCACGATCGTGTTTTCCGTCGCTTGGACCGTCGACTCGGTGCCTCGCCGCAGGGCGATGTTCTCGCGACGCAGGCGCGCCAGCGTGGTCAGCCACTCGAGGATCCCCCTGTTCCAGGCCTGCTCGTCCCACAGCATCGCACCGCGACAGTCAGGATCGTTGAATCCGGCCATCCCGACCTCGTCGCCGTAGTAGACCATCGGGGCGCCTTCAGCGGTGAACAGCAGGGCGTAGGCGAGCTTCACGGCTGCGACGTCACCGCCCACATGGGTCAGCACGCGCTCGGTGTCGTGGCTGCCCAGGAGGTTGAGCATGAGCCCCTTGCGGTCGGCCGGGATCTCGGTGTCGATGGCCTCGAGCTCGGCGGCGAACGACTCGCCACCGCCGCGCCACTCGGACACGAACGACAGGATGGCATCCCGGAGCCGGTAGTTCATCGCGGCGTCGGACGTCGCACCGGTCGTCCACTCGGTGGCCTTCTCCCACACCTCGGCCACGATGTACTGAGACGGATCATGACCCTTGACCACGGCGCGGAACTGCTCCCAGAACGGCTCGTTCTCGAGCATGTAGGGGACGTCGAGGCGCCAACCGTCGATCCCTGAGCTCATCCACTTCTGCACGGCCCCGAAGAGGTACTCACGGACCTGTGGGTTCTGCACGTTGAGCTTGGGCAGATACCAGCACCCCGAACAGGTCTGGTAGTTCGGGACGGGGTGCGCGGTGACCGGGAAGTCCTGGACGAGGAACCAGTTGACGTAGTCCGACTGGCCCTCGTTGGCAATGACGTCCTGGAAGAACGGGTGGTCGTAGCCACAATGGTGGAACACAGCGTCCAGCAGCACCCGGATGTCCTTGTCGTGCGCGGTCTCGAGAAACGTGCTGAATGCCGCCTCGCCTCCGAGCCGAGGGTCGATGGAGTAGTAGTCCGTGGCGTCGTACCGGTGGTTGGTCGAGGAGCTGAACACCGGCGTGAGGTAGAGCGCGTTGACCCCCATCGCCTGGAGGTGACCTAACCTGTCGGTGACTCCCGCCAGGTCACCCCCCATCAGGTTGTCGCGGGTGGGCGCACTGCCCCAGGGGACGACTCCCTCAGGATCCGTGGAGGGGTCCGCGTTGTCGAAGCGCTCAGGGAAGATCTGGTAGAACACGGCGTCGCGGACCCAGTCCGGGCCGGGTCGGGCGTCGACAGCGTCCGAGGTGGTCGCGGCGACGGAGTCGTGGCCGGTCGAGCCATCGAGGGCGGGCGTGGGCATGGGCATCGGGCGGTTCACTCCTTGACTCCGGTCGCGGCAAGTCCGCGGACCAGGCTTCGCTGCAGGTAGAGGAAGATGATGACGGCCGGGACCGCCGCGATGACCGTGCCCGCCATCAGGTAGTGCGGGTAGGGGCCGTACTTGCTGGTGAACGCGGCGAGCCCGAGCTGGATGGTGCGGTACTGGTCGTCGCTCGTGACGAGGAGCGGCCAGAGGAAGTCGTTCCACGCGAAGAGGAAGCTGAAGACCGCGACGCTGGCGAGGGCCGGCTTGCACAGGGGCAGGAGCACCTTGGTGAGCACCTGGATCCGGTTGGCCCCGTCGAGGCGCGCCGCCTCGTCGAGCTCGCGCGGGAGCGACATGAGGTAGCTGCGCAGCACGACGATGCCGAACACGTCGGCGAGCCGCGGCACGATGAGGGCGGCGTAGCTGTTGAACCAGCCGAAACGGATGACCAGGTCGAATGCCGGCAGGATCGTGAGGAACGTCGGGACCAGCATGGTGGCCACCAGCCCGAGGAAGACTACGTTGCGACCGGGGAACCGCAGGCGTGCCAGGGCGTAGGCCGCGAGGGTGTCGAGCACCAGGTGGCCGACGACGATGCCTGCGGCCATCACAACCGAGTTGATGTAGTAGTGGGCAAACGGAGCAGCAGCGAGGGCCTGGGGGTAGTTGCCCCACTCGAACTGTGCGGGGATGAAGTACGGCGCCACGTTGACCTTGTCGACGGTCTTGAGGCTGGTCGTCAGCATCCAGGCGAAGGGAGCCACCACTGCCAGGCTGATGAGCAGCAGCACGAGGTGCCGCCCGGCGAGCCTCAGCGGCGCGCTCATGCCTCACCCCGTCCGCCGAGGCGCCACTGGATCCAGGTCAGGGCGAAGACGAGGGCGAAGCCGGCGTACGCGACGGTCGCGCCGTAGCCGAACTGGCCCGTGACGAACGCCGTCCGGTAGACGAGGAATCCCATGACCTCGGTCCCGCCCAGAGGCCCACCGGCGGTGAGCTGGTAGACGAGGTCGAAGCTCTGGAACGTCGTCACCAACGCCTGCACGACGACGAAGAAGGTCATCGGCGCGAGGAGGGGGACGGTGATGTGCCGCATCCGTTGCCATGGGGTGGCCCCGTCCAGCGCCGCGGCCTCGTAGACAGAGGCGGGGATGGTCTGCAACGCCGTGAGGTAGAGCACGGTGTTGAGGCCCAACTGCTTCCAGACCGTGAGGAGTGTGAGGCTGACGAGGGCCAGGTGCGGGTCGCCCAGCCAGCTCGGCGACCCGAGGCCAACCGCCGACAGGCCGGCGTTGACGGGTCCGGAGACGTCGAAGAGGTAGCGCCACACCGCAGCTGCCGCGATCGACGAGGTGACCACCGGGAGGAAGAAGGCAGTCCGGTAGATCGCCCGGCCACGGAACGCCCCGTTGAGCAACGTGGCACCGCCGATCCCCGTCAGCACACTCAGGGCACACACCCCCAGGCCGTAGAGGGCGGTGACGATCATCGAGTTGCGGAAGGACGAATCCCCGGCCAGCTTCACGTAGTTGTCGAGCCCCACGAAGGGTTTGTCGGGGGTGAGCCCGTCCCAATCCGTCAGCGACAGCAGTCCGGTCGAGACGAGTGGGTAGACCACGAACAGCCCGATGACGGCCAGCGCAGGCGCCAGGCACAGGGCTGCGGTGAGCACCTCAGCGCGGTTGTACCGCGTGCGCTTTCGAAGGAGTTGTGGCTCCCGCCTCCGCTTCGCCGTGTCTGGGCCGGTCCCCGGCTGCGCCGCCGACGACGAGGGCGTGGTGGGCAGGCCGACGGGGTCTCCGGGGGGACGACACCGCATCATCGACGTGCCCACCACGCGGTCCGTCACTTGCCCGAGAGGATCGTGTTGACCTCGGACTCGGCGTCAGCAAGGGCCGCGTCGACCGACTTGCCGTGCAGCGCCTGCTCGACCTCCTTGGCGAAAGCCAGGGACACCTGCGGGTAGAGGGGCGTGGCCGGGCGAGCCTTGGCCGTCGGGAGTGCGTCGACGAACGGCTGGAGCTCGGGAAGCGTGGTCCTGACGAACTCCTTGTATGCCGCCGAGTCCGCGACGGACTTGCGCACCGGCAGGAAGCCGGTCTTCTCGCTCCACGACAGGTTCTGCGCCGGGTCGACGAACCAGGTCAGGAAGTCAGCCGCCGCCTTCTGCTTCGCCTTGACCGGAGTGAACACGACGGCCTGCTCGCCACCCATGTTCGTCGCCGGCTGGCCGTCCGCGGGGTGCGGGATCTGGGCCACGCCGAAGTCGAACGGGGGCTTGGGCTTCCAGATGCCTGCCATCCACGAACCCTCTTGGGCCGAAGACGCCTTGCCCTTCTCGAACTCTCCCCACGGGGCGAGGGGGCTGTCCTTGGTCTTCACCAAGTCCACCCAGTACTGCAGCGCCTTCTTGCCCGAGGCGGAGTTGAAGGCTGCCTTGCTGTTGTCGGCGTTGAGGAACTCTCCCCCCGCCTGCCAGAGCGACACCTGGAAGTTCCAGGTCACGCCCTCGCCGTCGGTGCCGGGCGTCGTGAACAGCTCGAAGCCGGGCTTGCCGGTCTTGGCGCGGATCTTCGCCGATGCGGCCTGCACCTCCTCCCACGTCTTGGGCGGGTTGGCGGGGTCGAGGCCGGCCTTCGTGAAGTCGGTCTTGTTGTACATCCAGGCCAGCGTGTTCGAGGACACCGGGATGGAGACCTGCTTGCCGTTCTCGCTGCCGAACTTGAGCATCTCGGGGTAGACGTCCGACCAGGTGCCCGCGGGCACCAGTCCCTTGAGGTCGACGGCCCTGCCGGTCTTGGCCATCCGGGGCACGGTGACCAGGTCGCCGATCACCACGTCCGGCAGGGTGCGCGACTGGGCCGCTGCCTGGAGCTTGGTCAGCAGGTCTGCCCCGGGGACGTTCACCAGCTTGATCGTGGTGTTCGGGTGGGCACCCTCATACGTCTTGGCCATCGACGCGAAGGTGTCCGCGTTGTTGCCGTCCCAGTAGTGCCAGACCGTGAGCTCCGCCTTGCCGCCGGACGAGCCGCCAGCGTCTTTCGTGGCCGTGCCGCCGCACGCTGCGGTGGCCGCGACGCCCACCATGGCTGCGATGGCGACGGCAACTCGGACAGACTTCGTTGTCATGTGATCCTCCGGTTAGTAAAGCGAATTACTAACCGCAAACCATGGTCCCGCCCAACCCCGTTGTCAAGGCTCGGCGAGACCGAATTCTCAGGCCGCGCCGGCCCGCAGCGTGGTGTGGCCGAACAGGGGGGACCACCTGAGAGGGTGGCGTCGTGCTCACCACGAACGACGTCGCCAAGTGCGAGGCCTGGTTCGACTCCCATGGCCTGCCCTACTTCGTCGAGTCCGGGCACGACGCGATCCAACGGGCCCTCGTGCCTCGCATCGTGGGCCTCTGGGCCGTGCTGGCCGCCATCCCCGCCGTGCTCGTCACGGTGGTCGCGCTCAACCTCGACGCGGGCGTCGGCGAGGCGGTGGCGGCCGGACTGTTCACCGCGGCGGTCGTCGCGCTCGGCCGTGCGATCCGGGTGTTCCGGGTGGGGCGGATCGGCCGCTGGGCTCTCGCGCACGCTTGGGAGAACCGGTCGCTGATCGGCCCGCTCGCGACACGCGCGCTGCCGTTCCTGCTGCTGTTCATCACCTTCCTGTTCATCAACACCGAGGTCTGGCAGGTGTCGGCGGCGCTGCCGCGGCCGTTGCTGTGGGTGTGCGTCGGGATCTTCGTCCTGCTCGCGGTCRCCTTCCTGGCGCCCTCGTTCCGCAGCGAGATCGAGCGCGTCGGCGCGGAGGTGGAGGGAGAGCAGCTCGCGGCCACCTGCGTCGGCACCCCGGTGGCCTCCGCGGCACGCGAGATCCTGGCCGAGCCGCACCTGGCCACCGAGGTCGCCGGCATCAGGCTCCCCCCGCTGCAACGACGCAACCTCATGCTCATGCTTTTCATCGCGCAGGCGATCCAGATGCTGTCGCTGGTGATGATCGTCTTCGGGTTCTTCGTCGTCTTCGGCTCGATCGCCATCCGCCCCAGCGTGATCGAGGTCTGGGTCGGCTCGCCTCCGCACTACACCGGGCCGTTCCACCTGATCAGTGACGAGCTGTTCTCGGTCGCCATCTTCCTGTCCGCGTTCGCGGGGCTCTACTTCACCGTGCAGGCCGTGATCGACCAGAACTACCGGCGCGAGTTCTTCACCCGCATCCAGGACGACCTGCAGCGCGCGATCGGCGTCCGCAAGGTCTACGTCGCCCTCCGCGCCCACCTCGCGACGGACCGCGCCGCCTGAGCTGCGCCGCCCGAAGACGGCATAGGCTCACCACGTGAACCCACGCCTCGCGCTCGGCATCGGCATCCTGCTCGTCCTCGTCGGGGTCCTCTGGACGCTGCAGGGCCTCGACATCGTCGGGGGCAGCGGCATGAGCGGGGTCGCGATCTGGGCCGTGATCGGGCCGTTCGTGGCGCTGATCGGCATCGTGGTCGCGCTCGGGGCACGCCGCAAGCGCTGACCCTGCACGCCTCGCAGTCAGCGCAGGACCAGCACCGCGACGTCGACCAGGGCGATCGCGATCGCCGCGAGGAAGGGCGCCTTTCCGCGACCGACCACGGCCACGACCGCGAGCGCCGCGCAGGCGCCCAGGCCGACCCAGGCCCCCGCCGGCACACCGCCACCCGGCCCGAAGGTCGCCACCACCGACCCGACGAGCAGCACCCCGGGCGCGAGCACCCGCACCGGCCCGGCGCCCAGCCGCTGGGGCAGGCCACGGACTCCCGTGGCGTCGTCATCCGCGAGGTCGGGCAACGCGTTGAGCAGGTGGGCGCCGACCCCGAGAACCGCTCCGGTGACGATCATCCAGACGGGCGGCCAGGCGCGGAGGGGAGCAGCGAGGGAGACGACGGCGGGCAGCGCACCGAACGCCACGGCATACGGCAACGCCGACCAGGCGGTGCGCTTGAGGCCGAGGTTGTACGCCCAGCCGCTCCCGACCCCGAGCAGGAGGTGCACCGCGGCCGAGCGCCAGCCGCAGGCGAGCGACAACACGACACAGGAAGCCCCGGCGACTCCGATCGCCTTGCGCACCAACCCTTCCGTGAGCTCGCCGCGAGCCAGCGGCTTGTCGTCTCGGGCCACCGCCCGGTCGCGGGCCGCGTCGATGAGGTCGTTCGACCACCCGATAGTGAGCTGGCCGGTGAAGACCGCGGCGGTGACGAGCACCCCTGACCCGACGGCGTGGCCGAGCGCGACGGCGAGCAGTGCCGTGAGCACGGTGACCGCGAGCGTCGGCCCTGGGTGGCACGCCCGCACCAGCGCGGTGGGAGAGGTCGTCGACGCGGGTCGCGACGCGGACACCGGCTCGCTGGGCACGGTCTCACCCTAGGCGGAGCGGGTCCGCCGGACGCCCCGACTCGGCACGACCGCGGATCGTGTGCCTACGCTCTCCTCGTGAGCCGCATCGTGTCCGTCGCCGGGGTCCTGCCCGAGCACCGCTACGCCCAGGCCGACGTGACTGCCGCCTTCGCGAGCGTCCTGGGCGCGCACGGCGTCGACCGGCTGCTGCTCGAGCGGATCCACGCCAACGCCGGCGTGAGTCACCGTCACCTGGCCCTTCCGTTGGAGCGGTATGCCGCGTTGCGCGACTTCGGGGAGGCCAACGACGAGTTCATCGCAGCCGCCGTGGACCTCGGCGCCGAGGCCGTCGTCGATGCCCTCAAGGCCGCAGGACTGACCCCCACCGACGTCGACCTGATCGTCTCGACGACCGTGACCGGGCTCGCGGTGCCCTCGCTCGAGGCCCGCATCGCCGCTCGCATCGGCCTGCGCCCGGACGTCAAGCGGGTGCCGATCGTGGGTCTGGGGTGCGTGGCCGGCGCCGCGGGCGTCGCCCGCGTGCACGACCACCTCCTCGGACACCCCGACGACGTCGCGGTCCTGCTGTCGGCGGAGCTGTGCAGCCTCACGGTCCAGCGCGACGACACCTCGACCGCCAACCTCGTCGCGAGCGGGTTGTTCGGCGACGGCGCCGCAGCCGTGGTCATGGTGGGCACGGAACGGGCCACCGAGCTCGGTGACTCGGGCCACGACCTCCGCGTGCTGGCGACGCGGAGCCGGATGTACCCCGACAGCGAGCGCGCGATGGGCTGGGACGTCGGCGCGACCGGGCTGCGCATCGTGCTGGGCGTCGAGGTGCCGGAGCTGGTGCGGGCCAACCTCGGCGAGGACGTCGACGGCTTCCTCGCGACACACGGGCTCACCCGCGCCGACATCGGCTTCTGGGTCGCCCATCCCGGCGGCCCCAAGGTGCTGGAGGCGATGGCCGAAGCCCTCGAGCTCCCACGGGATGCGCTGGGCGTGACCTGGGACTCCCTCGACCGGATCGGCAACCTCTCGTCGGCCTCGGTCCTGCACGTCCTGGCCGACACGCTGCGCGAGCGGCCGCCGCACCCGGGGTCGCACGGGGTCCTGATGGCCATGGGTCCGGGGTTCTGCCTCGAGATGGTGCTTCTTCGAGCGGCGGGCTGAGGGGCGATGACCACGTCCCAGGCACTGTTCACCGCGCTCCTCTTCGTGGTGGGGCTCGAACGCCTCGCCGAGATGGTCGTGTCCAGGCGTCACGCCGCGTGGGCCTTCGCCCGCGGTGGGGTGGAGTCGGGCCGCGGCCACTTCCCGGCCATGGTGCTGCTGCACACGGCGCTGCTCGTCGGGGCGCTGGTCGAGGTCGTCGCGGCCGATCGGCCCTTCCTCCCGTTGCTGGGGTGGCCGATGCTCGTCCTCGTCGTGCTCGCGCAAGGCCTGCGCTGGTGGTGCATCTCGACCCTGGGACCGCACTGGAACACGCGCGTGATCGTGGTGCCCGGGGCGTCGTTGGTGGCGGGCGGCCCCTACCGCCTCCTGCGCCACCCCAACTACGTGGCCGTCGTCCTCGAAGGCCTCGCCCTGCCGTTGGTCCACACCGCCTGGGTGACGGCGGTGGCCTTCACCATCCTGAACCTCGTCCTGCTGTCCGTCCGGATCCGCGTGGAGGAGCAGGCCCTCGGGCTCCGAGCCGGTGCCGCGTGAGCGTCGACCTCCTCGTCATCGGCGGCGGCCCGGTGGGCCTCGGGACAGCCCTGTATGCCGCGCGGCGTGGCCTCACGGTCGAGGTGCTCGAACCCCGGCGCGGACCGCTCGACAAGGCGTGCGGCGAGGGCCTGATGCCGGGAGGTCTGGCCGCGCTGGCCGACCTGGGTGTGCACCCCGACGGCCACCCCTTCGACGGCATCCGGTACCTGTCGCGCCACGGCAGCGCCGTCGCCGACTTCACGCACGGCCCCGGGCTGGGCGTCCGGCGCACCGAGCTGCACGGCAGGCTGGCGGCGGCAGCCACCGCCGCTGGCGTGACCGTGCACCCGCTGTCGGCGACCGACCTGCGCCAGGACGACACCGGCGTCGACGTGACCACGCGACACCCTGGCGGCGAGGTCGGTCCGAGGTTTCGAGCGAGCCACGTGGTCGCTGCCGACGGTCTGCACTCGTGGACCCGTCGCCACCTCGGCCTCGACCGACCCTCGGGAGGGCCCGGCCGGTACGGGCTGCGTCAGCACTTCGCGATCTCGCCGTGGTCGAGGCACGTCGACGTCCTCTGGGCCGCGGACGCCGAGGCCTACGTCACCCCCGTCTCGGACGACCTCGTCGGCGTGGCGGTCCTCAGCAGCCGACGCCGGCCGTTCGCGGAGCAGCTCGGGCAGTTCCCGCCGCTGGCCGAGCGGCTGGCGGGCGCGGAGGTGGCCTCGGCCGTGCAGGGGGCCGGCCCGTTGCGGCAACGCAGCCGCCATCGCGTGGCCGGCCGGGTGCTGCTGGTGGGCGACGCCGGAGGCTACGTGGACGCGCTGACCGGCGAGGGCATCTCGCTCGGGCTGGCGCAGGCGCGGGCGGCGGTCGCCGCGGTGGCTGCCGGCCGGCCGGGTGACTACGAGCGCGGGTGGCTCGCGGCCACCTGGCGGTGCTCGCTGCTGACCCACGGACTGCTCCAGGCCACCCGGCCGAAGCTCACCCGTCGCGCCCTGGTGCCCCTGGCGGCGCGTGCCCCGTGGGTGTTCTCGGCGGCGGTCAACGAGCTGGGGCGGTCGGCATGACCGAGCTCGTCGTCCTGCTCGACCACGACGGCCACGCGGTGGGCACCCAGGACAAGGTGACCGTCCACCACGGCGCGACGCCCCTGCACCTGGCCTTCTCGGCATACCTCTTCGACCCCGACGGCGCCCTGCTCGTCACGCAGCGCGCGGCCACGAAGGCGACCTTCCCGGGGGTGTGGACCAACTCGGTCTGCGGCCACCCCGGGCCGGGCGAGGCGCTCGACACGGCGGCGCGGCGCCGGGCGCTGGACGAGTTGGGGGTGACCGTCGCCGAGCTGCGCCTCGTGCTGCCGGAGTTCGCGTACGTCGCGGCGATGGGCGCAGTGGTCGAGAACGAACGGTGCCCCGTGTTCGTCGGGCAACTCCCGGCACGTGGGCTCGCCCTCGACCCGGCGGAGGTCGGGGGGGCTGAGTGGGTGCCGTGGACGAGGTTCGCCACCGACGTGCTGGGCGGGCGGCGGGCGGTGTCCTCCTGGTGCCGCGAGCAGGTCGAGCAGCTCGTGCTGCTCGGGCCCGACCCTGCGCACTGGCCGGCTGCCGAGGCCAGCCTGCTCCCCCCAGCCGCACGCCTCGCCGGACATGTGGACCCGTCACGTCAGTGAGCAGCAACCGACTGTCAGGGTCAGGCTGGGAGTGGGTTGGCGCTCAGTCGCGGCTGCCGATGCGGCCCGGGCACGAGTAAGGCCCCCGTCGCGTTTCCGCGAGCGGGGGCCCCATCGTCTGTCTCAACGCAGAGTGCGCCCGAAGGGATTCGAACCCCTAACCTTCTGATCCGTAGTCAGATGCTCTATCCGTTGAGCTACGGGCGCGAATGTCGCCCTGAGATTCCTTGTGGGATCGCCCAGAGCAACGACGGGAAAGACTACCGGCTCGACCCCACGCCGACGAAATCGGTATGCCGGCCCGCCCGGGCCGCCCGGCGGCATACCTCTCGCTGGGGCGCCTCGAAGCCGCGGTCAGGGGGGCCGAGGCGCGTCCGGCGGCCAGCGGCCGACCGAGCCGAAAGGCAAGAAACGCAACGGAATCCGCCGTCTTCTTGCAACGCCTGCAAGAAGGTTGCAAGGCCCGGATTCCTACTCCCCGGTTGTGAGGCTTTTCACCAGCCATCTAGACCTTGCGCGGTATCTACTGGCGCGTAGGGGGGCGTACCTTGGCCAGATCAGGAGCGTTCACCATGTGGACACCCGGTCGGATGACCGGTGTCGGCGTGGACGCATCACCTCATGATCCGGGGGAGCACCGACCCGGACGAAAGGGACGGCCGATCACATGACGACCGAGGCGACGCACACCGACCAGCGAGCAGGCGGCACGACGCACGCCGGTCTGCAGGCATGGGTCGACGAGGTGGCCGCGATGACCACCCCCGACCACATCGAGTGGGTCACCGGCTCCGCTGCCGAGTGGACCCGACTGACCGACAAGCTCGTCGAGGCCGGCACGTTCGTGCGCCTCAACGAGGAGAAGAAGCCGAACAGCTTCTACGCCGCCTCCGACCCGACCGACGTCGCCCGGGTCGAGGACCGCACCTTCATCTGCAGCGTGGACGAGAAGGACGCCGGGCCCACCAACAACTGGATGGACCCGAACGAGATGAAGGACCTCATGCGCGGCCTCTACGCCGGCTGCATGAAGGGCCGCACCATGTACGTCATCCCGTTCGTCATGGGTCACGTCGAGGCCGAGAACCCGATGTTCGGTGTCGAGATCACCGACTCCGAGTACGTCGTGGCCTCCATGCGGGTGATGGCCCGCTGCGGCGTCACCGTGCTGCGCCGCATCGAGGAGCTCGGCGAGAACGCCAAGTACGTCCCCGCCCTGCACTCGGTCGGCGCCCCGCTCGAGCCCGGCCAGGCCGACGTGAAGTGGCCCTGCAACACCGAGAAGTACATCGTCCAGTTCCCCGAGGAGCGGATGATCTGGTCCTACGGCTCCGGCTACGGCGGCAACGCGCTCCTGGGCAAGAAGTGCTACTCGCTGCGCATCGCCTCGGTGATGGCCCGCGACGAGGGCTGGCTCGCCGAGCACATGCTCATCCTCAAGCTGATCTCCCCGGAGCAGCAGGTCTACTACATCGCCGCGGCCTTCCCGAGCGCCTGCGGCAAGACCAACCTCGCCATGCTCGCCCCGACCATCCCGGGATGGAAGGTCGAGACCCTCGGYGACGACATCGCCTGGATGCGCTTCGGCGAGGACGGTCGCCTGTATGCCGTGAACCCCGAGTTCGGCTTCTTCGGCGTCGCCCCCGGCACCAACGAGCACACCAACCCCAACGCGATGAAGACCATCAACAAGGGCAACTCGGTCTTCACCAACGTCGCGCTCACCGACGACCAGGACATCTGGTGGGAGGGCCTGGAGAACACGCCGGCCCACGCCACCAGCTGGAAGGGCGAGGACTGGACGCCCGACTCCGACGAGCTCTCGAGCCACGCGAACAGCCGCTACTGCACCCCCATCGAGCAGTGCGACATCCTCGCGGAGGAGTACTACGACCCCAAGGGCGTGCCGATCTCGGCGATCTTCTTCGGCGGGCGCCGCAAGACCACCGTCCCGCTGGTGACCGAGTCGCGCGACTGGGTGCACGGCACCTTCATGGGCGCCACGCTCTCCTCCGAGACCACCGCGGCGGCCACCGGGGCCGTCGGTGTGGTCCGCCGCGACCCGATGGCGATGCTGCCGTTCATCGGCTACAACGCCGGTGACTACTTCCAGCACTGGATCAACCTGGGCAAGGACGCCGACGCCTCCAAGCTCCCGAAGATCTTCTACGTCAACTGGTTCCGGCGCGGTGACGACGGCGGCTTCCTCTGGCCGGGCTTCGGCGAGAACAGCCGAGTCCTCAAGTGGGCGATCGAGCGCATCGAGGGCAAGGCCGCCGCGGTCGAGACCCCCATCGGCCACGTCCCGACCCCGGAGTCGCTCGACACGTCCGGGCTGGACATGAGCGACGCCGAGCTCGAGCAGGCGCTCGCCGTCGACGCCGACGAGTGGAAGGCCGAGATCCCGCAGATCGAGGAGTGGTTCGCCAAGTTCGGCGACACCCTCCCGACCCAGCTCCGGGTCGAGCTCGACGGGCTCAAGGCCCGCC
Source organism: Pedococcus sp. P2_A3 (assembly GCF_056405035.1). Taxonomy (NCBI): domain Bacteria; kingdom Bacillati; phylum Actinomycetota; class Actinomycetes; order Micrococcales; family Intrasporangiaceae; genus Pedococcus; species Pedococcus sp. P2_A3. Next base: position 80,816 of record NZ_JBFUCW010000013.1, read on the forward strand.
TCGGCGTGGAGTGACGGTGAGCTAGCTCGTGTGCCGCCCACGCGGCATACCGTCGAAAGGCCCGGAACCGCACAGGTTCCGGGCCTTTCGCGTGGCCTTGGCACGTGGAGCGTGCGCGACACGCTGGGCGTCAGGGGTGTGGTTCAGCGTGTCGTGCACTCTCGAGGACGGCGAGGTCGCGGATGGCGTACTGGTGGTGGTACCACTCCTCGTTGACGATGCACCCCACCACGTCGGCGACGAGGAAGTCTCGCGACTCGGGGTAGCCCGGCTCGGCGACGGGGGTCGTCCGGCTCTCGACCTGGGCGTCGGTCAGCCCGTCCACCACCTCGCGCATGGTGGCCATCCGGTCGCGACGCAGCTCCAGCACCTCCTCCAGCGACGGACGTGCCGACTGGTCGCGTGGCACCGAGGGGAGGTCGGCCATGTCGTCGTGGGGCAGGTCGAGCGGGCTCCACGGAGACGGGTCGCCCAGGAGCGCGCGCCGGATCCACGCATCGGTCGCGAAGACCAGGTGACGCTGCGTCTCGATGAACGACCACTCGCCGTCGACTCGTTCGTGCAGGAGCGAGGGGTCCAGCCGCCGGGCGCGTTCGACGGTCTCGGCCCACCGCCGCTCGAGGATGTCCCAGGCCTCGCGGAACTCGGCCGGCGTCCGTGGCCGCATCTTGGCGCGGTCGGGCTCGCGGCGGTCGAGCTCGGCCTCGACGAAGTCGGTGACGTCGACGCCGTTGACGGTCAGGCGCTCCACCTCGCCGGTGATGTCGACGTCGACGACCTGCGAGCCGGTGATCCGCGCGCCCTTCAAGGCCACGTTCTTGAACCGCGCGCCGACCAGGTAGGTGTCGTCGAACAGGGCGTCGGTGAAGTCGAACCGCTGGAACCTCGCGCCGCGGTGCGTCGCGTCGAAACCCGGGTGCTCGTCGTGGTCGGTCATCGCGCCGGCCAGGTCCAGGCCCCCGACACCGGTTGCCACCCCGGCGGTGGGTCCTCGCCGACGCGGCCGTCGACCGCCTCACGGAGCAAGTCGGCGTGCCCGGTGTGGCGGCCGTACTCCTCGACCATGTCGAGCACGAGCCGGCGCACATTGGCGTGGTGGCCCGCGCCGTCGGTCGCGTGCACCGGGCCGTCCAGCCCGCCGTGGCGCAGGGCCGCGGCCAGGCTGGCGCGGGCCCTGGCCACCGCGCCGTCGTAGAGCGCGTACAGCGTCTCGGGCTGGTCCCCGGCCGCCGACTCGAACTCCCAGTCGTCGCTGTCGTCCCACCCGTTGTCGTCCCACACCGGGTCCATCGGGGCGCCCGACAGCTTGGTGCTGAACTTGTGGTCCTCGGCAACGGCGAGGTGCTTGAGCAGACTGCCGAGGGTCAGGGTGGAGGACCCGATCCGAGCGCCCAGCCCCGCGGAGTCGAGGTCATCGGCCTTGTAACGGAAGGTGGCTCGCATCCGGTCGAGCGCCCCGAGGAGCGCCTCTTCCTCGGTGCCGGCCAGCGGAGGTTCCCACGGGGTGTCGGTGATGGTCTCTGTCGGTGCCATCCCTGCACGCTAGGACCTGTTCCGGACGTTCGGCTTCCGCTTGTCGTCCTACGCTGTCGCCATGTCGCGCACCGACACCAGTCCCACCGCCCGGGCGCTGCTGGCGCTCGAGCTGATCCAGGGCAGCCCCGGCATCAGCGCGGGTCGGCTCGCCGAGCGTCTCGAGGTCACCCAACGCGCAGCCCGGCGCTACGTCGCGATCCTCCGCGAGGCCGGCATACCCCTGGAGTCCGAGCGCGGACCCTACGGCGGCTACCGCGTCGGGCGCGGGCTCCGGCTCCCGCCGCTGATGTTCGAGGCGTCCGAGGCGCTCGCCCTCGTCATGGCGGTGCTCGACGGCCACCACGAGGCGGCCGACGCCGCCGACCCCGCCGGCAGTGCCCTGGGCAAGATCATCAGGGCCCTCCCCCAGCCCGTGGCCGAGCAGGCCGAAGCCGTGCGCCGCGCCGCCGCCCCGGCCCCCGACCGCGCCGCCGCGCGGCCGAACCCCCAGACCACGACGGCCCTCGTCCAGGCGAGCATCGAGCGTGCGCGGGTGCGCCTCGGCTACCGCACCGAAGCCGGACGTGAGTGGTCGCAGGAGGTCGATCCGTGGGCCGTCGTCATCCGGCACGGCCGTTGGTACCTGCTCTGCTGGAGCCACGCCGCGAGCGCCCGTCGCGCCTTCCGCATCGACCGGGTCACCGCCGTCGCGGCGCTCGACGAGCGGTTCGAGCCGCCGCAGGACCTCGACGCCGTCGCCGAGCTCGAGACCCACCTGGCGGCCGGCTGGGAGTACGACACCGAGGTGGTGGTGGAGGCCCCCCTCGAGACGGTGACCCGGTGGCTGCCCCGGGGTCTCGGTCGGCTCGAGGAAGGGACCGGGGGCACGACCAGGCTCGTGGGCAGCACCAGCGCCCCCGCCTGGTATGCCGAGCAGCTCGCCGTCCTTCCGGTGGCCTACCGGATCGTCAACGGCCCGGAGCTGCGCGGGGCAGCGCGACAGATCGCCGAGCGGATGGCGCAGGCGGCCCGCGACTGACCGGTGCGGGCGTGCGGGCGGGCGTGCGTGCGCCCGGACCCGGGGCTGCCGGGGAGCGGCAGCACCTTCGGCCGAGCTGTTCGCGAACACGACCCTTCAGGCGGTTCGGTCGACTATCTTCGTGCCGTCCGCGCACGGGGCGCGCCTCGGCGCTGTCGGTCTGTGATGAGGAGGGGGCGCGGATGGCCGCGTGGTTCAGGAAGAAGGAGTCGGACGAGGGGGTCCTGCCGAAGGCCTGGCGCAGCGCGCTCGACGAGGTGCTCAAGGGGCTGGCTCGCGGACACGAGGACCTGCCCGGGGAGGTCCGTTCCTACGTCCTCACGGGTGAACCGATCAGCTGCCTCGCCAAGGTGGCCACGTGCGACGACGCCCCGCACGTGCTCGGGGGCAGCGGGTGGGGACGCCCCGCGTCGGAGACGGCCAACGGCAGGTTGTATGCCGCCCTGCCGGGGGTGCCCACCGAGGTGCTCCTGCGCTGGGCCCGGGTGCTCGAACCCGCCGTCATGGCCCATGCGTGGCAGGCGCAGCTCGAGGAGGTCAACGGTCGGCGGACGGTCGAGGCCCTCCTGAGGGCGGTGGCCCTCACCAACCGCGTGGCGGCCGACCGGCAGGTGCGTGGCGCCCTGACGCACGCTGCGATCGAGGACCTGCTCGAAGCGGACGGCAGCCCACGGTCGGCCATCCTGGTGCGCGCCTTCGGCCCCAGCCCGGCGATGTACCAGTCCGGCCTCGGTGAGGTCCGGACCCTGCTGACGGTCCTGCCCGACTACGACGAGGCGGTGCACCGCCACGCCGTCGACGTGCGGGAGGCGATCGCGCGGGCCAAGGCCGCCACCCTGTTGTTCGCGGTGGAGCTGCTGGCCGGGGTGACGGCCGGGACCCGTGAGCTGTTCGCCGCGGAGCTCACTGACATCGCCACGTCGACCAGCGCGCGGGCTCGGGAAGCGGCAACTCCCCTGGTCGTCAGCGGCGGGCCCGCCATGACCGGGCCGCTGCGCGAACGGGCGACCGACGGAAGGCCCGAGCAACGACTGCACGCCCTACGCCTCCTGCGCAGCCTCGCGACCACCGACGCCGACCGCGCCTGGACCGAGGAGACCGCTGCCGCCGACCGGGCCCCCAGCGTCGTGGCACTCGTCGAGGAGTGGGCCGGTGCCCCCGACCCCGACGACGCCGCAGAGGTCGTGCCCGACACCGAGCCCCGCCCGGTCATCGACTGGACCGTCAAGCTCACCCCCGGCCTCCACGACGTGTTCGACACGTTCCTGCGGCAGACCAACGCGGGGATCGACAAGTCCAACGCCCAGCTGGCTCGCCAGGCCGAGGCCTTCAAGGCCCGGCACGGCAACGTCCCCGGCTGGATGAAGCCGGAACCCCACCTGGCGAAGGCCGAGCTCGACGCCCTGCTGGGCCGCATGGCAGCGGGCCGGCCGCCCCGGGCCACGAGCACGACCGGCATCCATCCCCTCTCGCACACGGGCGCGGCATACATGCAGGAGCTGGCCCGACAGCCCGAGGTCACGCTCGCCGCACTGGCCCACCTGTTCCACCACTTCGGCATGCTCGTCCAGCACGACGGGACGATGGACCGGCAAGCGGCTGGGTGCTTCAACGCCCGACATGACGCGCTCGGYACACCCACGCTCAACGAGCTGGCCGCCCTCTACGACGACATGGGGCTCGACGGGCCCCGGGCGGTCCTGCGCCGCCACTGCGCCAGCTGGGGCGAGGTCCTCGGGCGGGACTGGCCGCGGGAGGCAGTGGCTCCGTTCGTGGCCGCCCACCTCGACGAGGTTGCGGCCTCGCTCGGCCGCCAGAACGACAGCTACGTCGACGACGCGGCGCCCTACCGCGCCATCGCCACCCTGTCCACGCTGCCGCGGTCGCTCGTGGAGCGGATCTTCCCCGTCGCCCTGACCGGCCCCAAGGCGCACCGCCGGCTGGCGCAGGAGGCGCTGGCCCGCTTGCCCGAGCGCGACCGCCGCGTGGCCACCGCCCTGGCCGACGGCAAGGCGGAGGTCCGCGTCGAGGCGGCCCGCTGGATCGGCCGTGAAGGCATCGCCACCGCCGTCCCGGCCCTCGAGCAGGCCCTGGCCAAGGAGAAGCAGGACGTCGCCAAGGGCGCCATCCTCGAGGCGCTCGAGGCGCTCGGGAAGCCGGTCGAGGACTACCTCGACCGCGACGCCCTCGCCGCCGAGGCCGAGAAGGGGGTCGCCAAGGGGCTGCCCAAGGACCTCGACTGGTTCCCGTGGGCCGCCCTGCCGGAGGTGCGGTGGGCCGACACCGGCGAGCCGGTGTCCCTCACCACGCTGCAGTCACTGTTCGCCCAGGCCGTCAAGGCGAAGTCCGCGGAGCCCAACGCGATCCTGCGTCGCTACTGCGCGATGTTCGCCGCCGCCGACCGCGTGCGCCTGGGCCAGTTCGTCCTCGACACGTGGATCGCGAAGGACCTCGAGCCGGTCGACCGCGAGACCGCGGAGGCCGCCGCCCGCACCCAGGCGGGGTGGACCCACCAGTGGATGCAGCGCAATCCCGTCCACTTCCAGGACGACCCGCTGCTCGGCCTGACCCTGGAGCAGATCACGGCGCACTACCTGCCGGCGCAGCTGCGCCAACCACGGGGCTCGGCCACCACCACCAAGGGCCTGCTGGCCGTCGCCGCAGCCTGCGCCGGGGAGGGCGCGGCCGCGTCCGCCTCCCGGTACCTGCAGGAGTGGTACGGCATGCGCGCCGCCCAGGGCAAGGCGTTGATCGGGATGCTGGCCTGGGTCGACCACCCGAGCGCCACCCAGCTGATGTTGTCGGTCGGGTCGCGGTTCCGCACCAAGTCGTTCCAGGACGAGGCCACCCGGCAGGCGGAGGTCATGGCCGAGCGCAAGGGCTGGACGCTGAGCGAGCTGGCCGACCGCACCATCCCCACGGCGGGCCTCGACGCGACGGGGGTGCTGCAGCTTCCCTACGGCGAGCGGGTCTTCACCGCGACCCTCATGCCCGACCTCACCCTCGAGCTGCGCAACCCCGAGGGGAAGAAGGTCGCCTCGCTCCCGACCCCCCGCAAGACCGACGACGAGGACCGCGCGAAGGAGTCCAAGAAGGCGCTGGCCGCAGGACGCAAGGAGGTCAAGGCGGTCGTGAAGCTGCAGGGCGAACGGCTCTACGAGGCCCTCTGCACCGACCGTGACTGGCCGTTCGAGGACTGGGACCGCTACCTCAACCGGCACCCCCTGATGCACCTGCTCGTCCAGCGACTTGTCTGGGTGGTCACGCCCGACCCGACGGCGGACGCTGACTCTGAGAGCACCGAGCGCACGAGTGACGGCGCAGGCACGGGCACCTTCTTCCGACCCCTCGACGACTTCACCCTGACCGACCTCGACGACGAGGAGGTCACCCTCGCGCCGGGCGACCGCGTGCGGCTGGCGCACGACACCAACCTGCCCGCCGACGTCGTGGCGGCGTGGCAGCAGCACCTCGCCGACTACGAGGTCTCCCCGCTCTTCCAGCAGTTCGGCAAGGGCACGTTCGCGCTGGGCGAGGACCGGCGCAGGGACACGGAGATCACCGACTTCCGCGGCTGCCTGGTCGAGGCGTTCACGCTGCGCGGCCGGGCCACCCGACTCGGCTACACCCGCGGGAGCACCGAGGACGGCGGCTGGTTCTACTCCTACGAGAAGCGCTTCCCGACGCTCGGCATGAGCACCCGCATCGAGTTCTCCGGCAACGGTCTCCCCGAGGAGAACCGCACCGTGGCCCTGACCGCCCTGGGGTTCCAGCGCCACACCGAGGACGGGCACACGTCTGCGATGCTGCTCGGCGACGTACCGGCCGTGCTGCTGTCGGAGGCGTACAACGACATGAGGGTGCTCGCCGGCGAGGGCTCCGGACCCGACCCCGACTGGGAGAAGAAGGTGCTCATGTGACCACGTCACCCACGATCCTGCGGGCCCCGGCCGAGCAGGTGTATGCCGGTGAGCTCGCCGCGCTCGCGGAGCGTGACCGCGGCCCACGGCCCGAGGGATGGCAGCTGTCGCCACGGTCGGTGCGGACGTTCATCCTCGGTGACGACCAGGCCGGCGTCACGAAGAAGTACTACGGCGACGACGCCCTGGTCGACCGCTGTGTCGTGACCCTCATGAGCAACCGTGGCCTGCTGCTCGTGGGCGAGCCGGGCACGGCCAAGTCGATGTTGTCCGAGCTGCTCGCCGCCGCCATCACCGGCGACTCCACGTGCACCGTCCAGGGCGCGTCCGGCACCACCAGCGACCAGATCACCTACTCCTGGAACTACGCCCTGCTGCTCGCCGAGGGACCCACCCAGCGGGCCCTCGTGAAGGGGCCCGTCTACGAGGCGATGGCCGGCGGACGGATCTGCCGGTTCGAGGAGGTCACCCGCGTCCAGCCGGAGATCCAGGACGTCCTCATCGGCCTGATGTCCGACAAGGTCCTGCACGTCCCCGAGCTCGAGGGCGATGACGCCACCGTGTTCGCCCAGCGCGGCTTCAACCTGCTGGCCACCGCGAACCTGCGCGACCGCGGCGTCCACGAGATGTCGAGCGCGCTCAAGCGACGGTTCAACTTCGAGACGGTGAAGCCGATCTCCGACCGCAGGCTCGAGGCGCGGCTGGTTCGTGAGCAGACCGATGCCCTGCTCGGGGTGGCCGGGGTGAGCACCCGCCTCGACGGCGAGGTGGTCGACCTGCTCGTGACGGCCTTCCACGACCTGCGCGACGGAGTGACCGCCGAGGGTGTCGTGGTCGAGAAGCCCAGCGCCGTGATGTCCTCCGCCGAGGCCGTCGCGGTGGGCTACGCCTCGGCCCTCGACGCGCACTACTTCGGCGACGGCGACGTCGGCGGGGAGCACGTGGCTCGCCAGCTCATCGGCACCGTCCTCAAGGACAACCCCGACGACGGCAAGAAGCTGCGCCACTACTTCGACGTCGTGGTCAAGGACCGTGCCCGCCGTGACCGCCAGTGGAAGCGGGTCCTCGACGCCCGCCGTGAGCTCGACCGCTGACGGTGGCTGCTGACCGTGTCGACGAGGTGTCCGTCGCTGGGCTGGTGACGAGCGACGAGGTCGACTCCCTCGCGCGGTCCCTGGTCACGGACGAGCTGGTGGTGATGCCCGTGCGCCACCACAGCCCGGCCTGCGCCCTCCAGGTGCGGCGGGCGATCGCAGAGCTGTCACCGTCGGCAGTGCTCATCGAGGGTCCTCGGGGCATGACCCCGCTCATCCCCCTCCTCGCCCACCCCCAGGCCGTCCTGCCGCTGGCGATCTACACGTATGCCGTCCGCAAGGCCGGGACGCAGGCGCAGCGGTGGAGCGCCTACTACCCGTTCTGCGACTACTCCCCGGAGCAGGTCGCCATCAGCGAGGCGGCGGCGCGTGGCATCCCCACGAGGTTCATCGACCTCGAGTTCGCCGAGCAGGCCGTGCTCGACGCCGACCGCGCCACCGCGGCACCCGAGGACGACCGCTCCAGCCACCCACCTCCCTCGGGGGAGTCGCTGCTCGAGGAGGGTCACTACCGCCACAGCCAGCGCCTCCAAGCCCTAGCCGAGCGACTCGGCTGCCGCGACCACGAGGACCTCTGGGAGCACCTCTTCGAGGCCGACGCCGAGACCACGTCGCGGCGCGAGCACGTCGCCCGCGTCGCGGCATACTGCCTGCTCGCGCGCCGCGACCACACCGCGGCCGAGCTGGCCTCGGACGGCACCACGGCGCGCGAGGCCGAGATGGTCTGGCACGTCAAGGAGGCCGTCGACGCCCGGCAGGTGGAGGCGGGACCGGTGCTCGTCGTGGTCGGCGGGTTCCACGCGGTCGCCCTCCCCGGGCTGCTCACCGACCCTCCTGGGCGGCCGTCGGTGTCACTGGCCGGGGTGACGGTCGACTCCGCGGTCATCCGCTACACGTTCGAGCGGCTCGAACGGCTGAACGGCTACGCCTCGGGCATGACCTCTCCGGCCTGGCACCAGCACCTGTGGAACCTCATGGCCGAGGGGACACCGCAGCCCCGCACCACGGCAGCCCTCACCGCACTGCTCGACATCACCGCCGAGCTGCGCCGTCGCCACCACATGCCGGTGCCCACTCCGGCAGTCGCCGCCGCGTACGAGCAGACCCTCCGGCTCGCCGAGCTGCGCGACCGGCCCGCGCCGCTGCGCAGCGACCTGCTCGACGCCGTCACGAGCTGCTTCGTCAAGGGCGAGGTCGACGTCGAGGGAGCCCTGGTGCGCTCGGCTGCCCGCCACGTCCTCACCGGCTCCGCGGTGGGCACCGTGCCGCCGGGCGCCGGCACACCACCACTGGTCGCCGACACCCTCGAGCGGCTGCGGCGGGCCCGGCTCGACCTCAACGGCCTCGAACGCCGGGTGACGGCCCTCGACATCTACCGCCGACCGGAGCACCGCACCAGCAGTCGGATGCTCCACGGTCTCGCGCTGCTCGCCGTGCCGTTCGCCCACCGCGTCGCCGGCCCCGACTTCGCTGCCGGGGTGGGGCTGGACCGGCTGCAGGAGAAGTGGGAGTACCTCTGGTCGCCTGCGACCGAGGGGTCGTTGGTCGAGGCGTCCGCCTACGGTCCCACCCTGCCCGAGGCAGTGGTCGCCCGGTTCGAGGAACACCTTGCAGCGCAACGGGATTCAGGTGCCAGACGCGACGCCCGCCAAGCCACGGGACTCCTCGCCCAGGCCTGCGTGCTGGGCCTGCACGGGCAGGCCACGGCCATCCTCCAGCTGGTGGCCGAGGCGATCGCGACCGACGCCGCCTTCGACGGGCTGGTGGAGGCCACCGTGCAGCTGGCGCTGCTGTCGGAGTCGCGCGAGCCGCTGGAGGCGCAGCACCTGACTCGCCTTCCCGACGTGCTGCGCGCGACCTACGAACGCGCCATCTACCTGGGACGCGAGCTCACCGGCGCTCAGTGCGAGCCGAGCGCCGCGGCGCAAGCACTGGTGTCGCTGCGCGAGCTGCTGGTGGGCGCCGCCGGGGAGTCGCTCGACGCCGACCTCTACTGGCAGATGGTCGAGCGGTTGCGCGACGGGCACGACCGGGCGATGGTGCGCGGCGCCGCCGCCGGTCTCTGCTACTCGGCGGGGCGGCTCGACTCTGCGGGACTGGCGCAGGCGGTGGCCGGGCACCTCGCGGGCACCTCGTCGCCCGCCGACGCCGTGGGGTTCCTGCGCGGCCTGCTCGTCACGGCGCGGGAGTCGGCGTGGCAGGAGCTGCCCCTCCTCGAGCGGGTCGACGAGCAGCTGACCGCCTGGGACGCCGACACGTTCATCGCGCACCTGCCCGAGCTGCGCCTGGCGTTCGCGGGCATGACGCCGTCCGAGACGGACCGCATCGCCACCCTGGTCGGCAGGCTCCACGGAATCGGCGACCTCGGCAGCCTCCTGATCCGCGACACCGACGACGAGACCGTGCGCACCCACCTCGTCGTGTCGGCTGCCGTGGTGGGCCTGCTCGAGCGCGACGGCCTGTCGGCCTGGGTGGGTGGCGCGTGAGCGGCGTGGAGCGGTGGCGGCTGGTGCTCGGCCGGTATGCCGGTCAGCGCCTCGGTCAGGCCACGCCCGGGTCCGAGGACGCTCGGATGGAGGCGGCCCTCGACTACCTCTACGGCCGCGAGTACGAGGGGCGAGGGGTCCGGCCGGACGGTGACGCGCTCGCGCCGGGGTCGCTCGACGACTCCCACCCCACCCTGGTGACCTGGCTGGGCGAGGTGCGTGACCTCTTCCCCCGGGAGAGCGCCGAGGTGCTCGAGCAGCACGCGCTCGACCGCTACGGCCTCACCGACCTGGTGACCGACCCGCAGACCCTCGAGCGGCTCGAACCCAGCGAGCACCTCCTCAAGACCCTGCTGGCCCTCAAGGGCCACCTCAACGGCGAGGTCCTCGAGATCGCCCGCCGGATCATCAGGCAGGTCGTGGAGGAGCTGCGGGCGAAGCTCGAGCTCGACCTGCGGCGGGCGATGGCCGGGCGGCTAAACCAGCATCGGCACTCCCCCCTGGCGGTCGGGGCGAACTTCGATGCGGTCGGCACGATCCGCCGCAACCTCAAGCACTACGACGCGCAGCGCCAGCAGCTGGTGCTGCAGGAGCTGCTGTTCTTCGAGCGGAACACCAGACGCCTCCCGTGGGACGTCATCGTCTGCGTCGACCAGAGCGGGAGCATGGTCGGATCGGTGATCCACAGCGCCGTCATGGCCGGCATCCTCACGGGACTGCCCGCCTTCCGGGTGCGGCTGGTCGTCTTCGACACCAACGTCGTCGACCTCACCAGCCAGGCGGACGACCCGGTGGAGGTGCTCATGCGGGTGCAGCTCGGCGGGGGCACCGACATCGCCAAGGCCGTGCGCTACTGCTCCCAGCTGGTGGAGCACCCCGAGCGCACGGTGCTGGTGCTCGTCACGGACTTCTGCGAGGGAGCGCCACCCGGCGAGCTCGTCCGCGCCGTGCGTGGTCTCGCCGAGGCCCGGGTCACCCTCCTCGGGCTGGCCGCCCTCGATGGTGAGGCCAACCCGTTCTACGACCGTGCCATGGCCCAGCGCCTCGTGGACTGTGGCATGAAGGTCGCTGCCCTCACCCCCTCGCAGCTGGCCACCTGGCTGGTCGAGGTGACGTCATGACCGCGCTGACCGCGCTGCTCGAACAGCTCTCGCGCTACGACGACGACGCCTGGGCAGCCCTGGCCAACCGTGGGCTGGTGCGACGGGCGCGCAAGGACCTCGAAGGCAGCGACCCCACCCTCACCGACACCGGGGACTCGGTGGTCGTGCAGCTCGGCACCCACTCCGTCACGTTCGACGCCGCTGGACCCCAGCACGCCCGGTGCAGCTGCCCCAGCGCCGTCGCCTGCCAGCACCTCGTGGCTGCCGGCATCTGGCTCGCCGAGCAGACCCCGCAGGGCACCACGTCGAGACCGCCCTCCGAAGGGCCGCTCGGCGGGGCCAGCGATGCCGTTCCGACGGGCGAGGCGGCACCGTCTCCCGTCGGCGGAGACGGCCTGCACGCCGAGCTCATGGCTTTCACCACCGCGGACCTCGTGGCGCACGCGGGCAAGGCCGGTCACCGGTGGGCCCACCAGTTCGCCGCCGATGCAGACCTGGTCGACGACGTGAGCATCACCGCCGGCCAACAGGTCCTGGTCACTCTGAGCAGCCCGCGGGTCGCGTTCCGCTACATGGGCGGTGGGGTCGGCAGCCTGGTGCCGGATGCGCGGCTCCCGGCGGTGGAGAAGTACCAGGTGGCCGTCGTCCTCCTCTACCAGCGGGCCCACGGCGCCGAACCCGAGGCCCCGACACCCCTGCCGGGCCGGGCCGCCACCGACGACTCGCTGGGCGACAGCCGGACCCGCCTGCGCGCCACCACCTCCCGACTCCTCACCGATGTCGTCCGCCTCGGCCTCTCCCACCTCTCACCGGCCGTGCACGAACGGTTCGAGACCGTGGCGGTCTGGGCCCAGGGAGCGTCCTACCCACGGCTCGCCCTGCTCCTGCGCCGACTCGCCAACCAGGTCGAGCTGCTCCTGGCCCGGTCGGCCGAAGCCGACGAACAGCGACTCCTCGACGACGTCGCGCTCGCCTTCGCCCTGGTGAACGCCCTCGAGGTGGCCGCTGGCCAGGGCGCGGCACCCGCCCATCTCGTCGGGGCTGCCCGTAACCGCTACGACGTCGTGCGACGGCTCGAGCTGGTGGGCCTCGGGTCGCTCCCGTGGCGCAGCGGGTCGGGTTACCACGGTTTGACGACGGTGTTCTGGTGGCCGCAGGAGCAGCGGTTCGTCTCGCTCACCGACGCACGACCAGAGAGCGTTCGCGGGTGGGACCCCCGCTCGCGGCACACGGCGTCGGGCCCCTGGCAGGGGCTCGTGTCGCCGGCCGCGGCCGGCGGCGCCAGGTTGGCGCTGACCAGTGCGCAGCTCAGCGCCTCCGGGCGGTTGTCCGGGGTGGAGTCGACCCAGGCGCTCGTGACACCCCTCGACGGGGCGGACCTGGTGGCCTCGCTCCCGGTGGTCACGCAGTGGCAGTCGCTGGAGAGCCCGCTGAGGGCCCGAGCCGGCCTCCTCTCCACCCCCGACCCGCTCCGGGACTGGGTCGTCCTGCAGCCCTCTGGCGTCGACCCGGCGCGCTTCGACCCGGTCACCCAGCGGCTCACCTGGCCGCTGCGCGACGCCGCCGGCGAGACGGTGACGCTGCGGCTCGGCTACACGCCCTTCGCCGCCGCGGCGGTCCGGCGGCTCGAGGCGCTGACCCCGGCCGACCTCGACGACGCCCTGGTCGTCTGCCGGCTGGCCCTGTCGCGCGACGGACTCGTGGGCGAGCCGCTCAGCCTGGTCCACCCGCGGCGGTTGGCGCCCGAGCACCCGGTCGAGTCGTTGTACTTCTCGGAGGGAGCCGCTCCGGTGGCCGTCCTGACGTCGCCTGCTGTGACCCGGCCGCTCGCTGCGCCCTTCGCTGCGCCCAGCCTGCTGCCCCGCGAGCTCCTCGACCTGCGCGGCTGGGTGGTCGCCACCGCTGAGCGCGGCACCGGTGCGACGACCGGCGCCGGCGTGGTCGCCACCCTCGAGCAGCACCACGACCGGCTCCGTGCCGTCGGCCTGGCCGCCTACCCGGCCACGATCGCGGACACCGACGCGGCCGAACAGCTCCTGCGTTCGCACTTCCTGACCCTGCAGGTCAGCGCCTTGCTCCTGGGCCGCTCTGAGGAGTGACCGGCCACGCGGCATACTCGCGGCATGGCGCGCACCGGTTCCCCGCAGGGCGGCTCGAGGCCGCACGGAGTGGTCTTCCCCGAGGTCGACGGCCAGCGCAGCACGTCCGCGCTCGGGCGCGCCGTCGTCGCGGACGCGCTCCGGCCGGTCGACCCGGTCGGCGCCCAGGCGGCGGAGCGCGAGACCAACTGGCGGCAGGGCTACCTGACCCACTTCAGGCGGATGGTGGAGGCGGGCCTGCTGCGAGACGGCGAGGCAGCCGTCGACGTCGCCCGCGCCGGGCTCGACTCCCTCCACCAGCGGATGCGGGCCACGACCGACGACGGGGAGGTCGCGCTGGACGAGGCCTTCGCCGTCGGCGGTGGCACACCACTCGGGACCGCCACGGTCCGCGGCACCGGCGAGCGGGCCACGGAGCTGAGCCTGCCGTTGCACGGCGAGCGGCTCCGCGGCGACGCCCTCCGCCGACAGCTGGACGACTGGACCACGCGCGGGATCATCGAGCCCTCGGCCGCCGAGGCCGTGCGCACCGTGCTGGCCAACCCCGACTGGCTCGACCTCAGCGACCAGCGGGTGGTCGTGCTCGGTGCGGGGGCGGAGATGGGGCCGCTGCGCTCGATCCTCTCGTGGGGCGGACACGTCGTCGGGGTGGACCTGCCGCGACCCGACATCTGGAAGCGCGTGCTCGACGTGGCCGCCGCGAGCTCGGGCACGCTGCACATGCCGGTGGCCGCAGACGCACCGTGGTCGGCCAGCGACCTCGCAGCGCACGCGGGAGCGGACCTGCTCCACGGCCTGCCGGCCGTCGCCGACTGGCTCACCGAGGTGGAGGGCCCGCTCGTCCTGGGCAACTACGTGTATGCCGACGGTGCCACGAACGTGCGCGTCTCCACCGCCGTCGACGCCCTGAGCGTCGAGCTGATGACGCGTCGCCCGGACGTGGCCCTCGCGTTCCTGGCTACGCCGACCGACGTCTTCGCGGTGCCGGGCGAGGCCGTCGAGCAGTCGACCCGCAGCTACCGGGAGCCCTCGACGCCGATGCGGTTGGTGCGCCCTGCACTGCGCACGGTGAGCGGCGGACGGCTGTTGCGGCGCAACTACGCCCCCGGCACCGACCCGGGCCTCAACGACAGCCTCGTGCCCCAGCAGGGCCCCAACTACGCCCTGGCCAAGCGGCTGCAGCGGTGGCGGGCGACGGTCGCGCGCCGGGACGGCCGCACCGTGTCGCTCAACGTCGCCCCACCCACTCGCACGCGCTCGGTGGTCAAGAACCGCGCGCTGGCCAGCGCGTACGCCGGCGCCCACCGGTTCGGGATCGAGGTCTTCGAGCCGGCCACGAGCAACACCCTGATGGCAGCACTCCTCGTGCACGACCTGCGCACTGCACCCCACCCGCCCACCACCCCGTGGCGCGAGGAGGCTGCCGGTGCGGTCCACGGAGGACTGTGGCGCACGGCGTACGACCCACGCAGCGCGCTCGGCATCGCCGTCGTCCTGGGCCTGGGCTCGGCCCGCACCTGACGCGGCCACGCGGCATACTCCCGGCCAAATGGCCGACTTTCGCCGACCCACGCCCTCCTGGGCGCCATACTCCCGGCCAATTGGCCGACTTTCGCCGACCCACGCCCTCATGGGCGCCATACTCCCGGCCACATGGCCGACTTTCGCCCACCCACGCCCGGCACAGGGACGAGCGGCGCCCCTCCTCGTCGGAAGGACGCCGCTCGCGACTGGGTGGCCCGTGGGGCCTCGAGGTGAGGTCAGCTGCCGCGGGCCGCCTTCACGGCCAGCACCGCGCACTGGGCGTCGAGCAGCACCTGTTGCGAGGTGCTGCCGAGGAAGAGCTTCCCGACGGGGGTGCGACGGCGCACGCCGATCACGATGAGTCGGGCGTCCTTCTCGGCGGCGACCCGCAGGATCGCCTCGGCCGGCGCGACCTCGTCGGTCGACTGGATCACCTCGTGGGCGATGCCCGCGCCACTTAGTTCGACGTCGATCGCGTCGATGTCCGCGGGACTCGCGAACGTCGACCCGGCGAAGTTGCCGCTCTGGCCGGTGTTGACCACCACCAGCGTCGAGCCGTCGATCACGACCTCGTCCTTGGCCCGCTCGAAGGCAGCGATGCCCTCCGGGGTGGGGATGTAGCCCACGACGACGACGCCGCTCACGAGGTGCCCTCCAGCCGCTTGGCACCGGTCATGATGGCCACGCCCTCACCCATGTCGTGCGTCTGCGGCGTGATGACACCTGCGCGGCCGCCGAGGCGCTGGATGTGGATGCGGTCGGCCACCTCCCAGACGTGCGGCATGTTGTGGCTGATGAGGATGATCGACAGGCCCTTGTCGCGCAGCTGCTTGACCATGTCGAGGACCATGCCCGACTCCTTGACACCCAGGGCAGCGGTCGGCTCGTCGAGGACGACGACCTTGCTGCCGAACGCCGCCGCACGGGCGACCGCCACGGCCTGGCGCTGACCACCCGAGAGGGTCTCCACCGCCTGGCTCATGTTCTGGATGGTCTGGATGCCCAGCTCCTGCACCGACTGGCCGGCCCGCTTCTCCATGCCGCTCTTGTCGAGCATGCGTAGCACCGACCCGAGCGGGCCCTTGCGGCGCTCCTCGCGGGCGAGGTAGAGGTTGCTCGCGATGTCGAGTGCGGGGATGACGGCCAGCTGCTGGTAGACCGTCTCGATCCCCGCCTCGCGGGCGTCCTGCGGCTTGCGGAAGTGCACCGGCTGGCCGTTCATCGTGATCTCGCCCGAGTCCGGGACATAGGCCCCGGTGAGGCACTTGATCAGCGTCGACTTGCCGGCACCGTTGTCACCGATGACCGCCAGCACCTCGCCGGGGTAGAGGTCGAGGTCGACCCCGTCGAGGCCGACGACGCGACCGAAGGTGATGACGAGCTTGCGGGCAGAGAGGACGGGCTCCTGGGAGTAGATGCCCTGCTTGCCTGCGGGGACGCCGCCGTGGGCGACCTCCAGCGTGCTTGTGCTCATGCCTTCACCTTCCTGATCCACTGGTCGATGCCAACGGCCACGATGACGAGGACACCCGTCGCCATGACGCGCCACTGCTGGTTGACGCCCATCTGGGACAGCCCGAACGCGAACGTCTGGACGATGAGGGCACCGATGAGGGTGCCGATGAGGCGACCCCGGCCACCGAAGAGGCTGGTGCCACCGATGACGACCGCGGTGATGCTGGCGAGGTTGGCGTCGGGAGCCGCGTTGGGGGTGGCAGCGCCGGCACGACCGATGAGGATCCACCCTGCGATGCCGTAGATCAGGCCGGCCACCGTGTAGACGGCGAGCAGGATCCGCTTGCTCGGCACACCGGAGAGCCGGGCCGACTCGGCGTCGTCTCCCACGGCGTAGACGTAGCGTCCCCACGCGGTCTGGGAGAGCACGAAACCCATGACGGCATAGATGAGGATCACCACGACGATGCCCCAGGTGAGGCGGAACTCGCCGATGGCGAAGCCCTCGCCGAGGAAGTTGAGCAGCCGCGGCAGGTGGTCGGCCTGGATGCTCTCACCGCCGGAGTACAGCAGCGCGATGGCCGTGAAGATGCTCAGCGTGCCGAGGGTGACGATGAACGGCGGGAGGTTGATCCGCGTCACGAGCAGGCCGTTGAGGAAGCCCGCGACCGTCGCCAGCACCACCCCGATCACCAGAGCGAGGAAGGCGGGCATGCCGCCGTCCTTGGCGAGGGTCGCCGTCACCATCATCGAGAGCACCATGATCGCGCCGACGGACAGGTCGATTCCCGCCGTGAGGATGACCAGGGTCTGGCCCACGGCAAGGGCTGCCACGACCGCCGTCTGCTGGAGCAGGATGCCCATCGAGTTGGCGGTGAGGAACGTGGGCGTCGCGATGAAGAACGCCACGAACGTCACGAGCAGCAGGAAGAGCGGGCTCAGCCAGGGTCGGCCGTGCAGCTGGTGCTGGACGCGCTGGAGGGGGGACTGCTGCCGCCGAGCGAACTCGGCGGCAGCAGACGTGACCTGGGTCGACATGGTCAGTTACCCCAGCAGATCTTGGCGCCGTCGTCGGAGCTGATGCTGTCGACACCGTCGGCCTTCTTGTCGGTGACGAGCGCAACGCCGGTGTCGAAGAAGTCCAGGCCCGGGGAGACCTGCGGCTTCTCACCGCCACGGGCGATCTTGGCGATCGCCTCCATGCCGAGCGTGGCCATCTTCAGCGGGTACTGCTGCGCCGTGGCACCGATGACCCCGCTCTTGACGCTGGCGACTCCGGCACAACCACCATCGACCGAGACGATCAGCGCGGTCTTGCCGGCCGCCTTGAGGGCGGCGTTGGCGCCGACCGCGGTCGGCTCGTTGATGGTGTAGACGAGGTTGATGTTCGGGTTCTTGGCCAGGCACTTCTCCATGGCGGAGCGTCCACCGTCCTCGGCGCCCTGTCCGGCCTCGTTGCAGGCGATCGTGTAGTCGCCGCCCTTGCCGCCGGTGTACTTGCCCGTCTTGGCCTCGTCGCCGTTCTTCTTCGGGTCGGCCACGTCGATGCCCATGCCCTCGAGGAAGCCCTGGTCACGGTTGTAGTCGACCGACACGATCTTGTCGTCGAAGAGGTCGAGCAGCGCGATCACCGCAGGCTTGCCGGCGAGCTGGGCCGCGGCCCACTGGCCGTCGAGCTTGCCTGCGTTGCGGTTGTTGGTCGCGAAGGTGATGTCGACGGTGTCCGCCGGGTCGGGCGGGGTGTCGAGGGCGATGACGAAGAGCTTGGCGGCGCGCGCCTTCTTGATGGCGGCGTTCACGCCCGTGCTCATGGGCGTGATGAGGATGCCCTTGTCACCCCGGGCGATGGCGTCCTCGATCGCCGTGATCTGGCCCTGGTCGTCGCCCTCCTGCTTGCCCGAGGCCACCGTCAGCTTGACGTTGTTCTTGGCGGCGTCGGCCTTGGCGCCCTTCTGCATGGCGACGAAGAAGGGGTTCGTGGAGTCCTTGGTGATGAGGGTGACGCCGACGGCGGCCTCTCCGCCGCTGCTACCGCCAGTGTCGGCGCCGCCACGGTTGCACGCGCCGAGGGCCAGTGCCGTGGAGGCTGCGAGGGTGACCGCGAGGGTGCGGCGCATGGTGGGGGTGTGCAAGGTGCTGTGACGCATGGTGGTCTCCCATCTTGTGCGGCGCCATCGCCGCTGACAACGTTGTCATGGGTGTTTCTAGTCCTCCCTTGTGCTTTTGTCAACGGGTCCTGTACAAATGCATCCGTGATCGTGACATCGTTGTCAAAGGCGGACGCCCGACGTCCGCGCGCCACCATGCGTGAGGTGGCGGCGCTGGCTGGCGTCAGTTTGAAGACCGTGTCGCGAGTCGTGAACCGTGAGGCCGGCGTGTCTGCCGACGTCGTCACCAGGGTCGAGCGGGCGGTCACCCAGCTGGGCTACCGGCACAACCTCGCCGCCAGCAACCTGCGCCGCGGGCACGGCAAGACCGCCATGGTCGGGGCGCTCCTGCAGGACGTGAGCAACTCGTTCTCCTCCAGCCTCCTGCGCAGCCTCGAGGACGCCGCGCGCGACCGCGACGTCGTCATCGTCGCGTCGAGCCTGGACGAGGAGCCGGAGCGCGAGCGCGCGCTGGTCGCGGGGCTGGTGCGCCGCCGGGTCGACGGGCTGCTCCTGATGCCGGCGACCGACCGTCACGACTACCTCGCCGATGACCTGCGCAGCGGCCTGCCCATCGTGTTCGTCGACCGCCGGCCCAACGGCATCGACACCGACTCCGTCACGATCGACAACGCCCGCGGCTCCCGGCTCGCGGTCTACCACCTCGTCGCGCACGGCCACCGGAGGATCGCGTTCCTGGGCGACCTGCCGAGCATCCAGACCGCCCGCACCCGGCTCGAGGGCTTCGAGGCGGCCATGCGCGCGAGGCACATCCCGCTCGACCCCTCGGGGGTCATCACGTCACTGCGGTCGGCCGAGGACGCTGAGGCAGCCGTCACCCGTCTCCTTGCCAGCAACGAGCCGCCGACCGCGATCTTCGCGGCACGGAACTCCTTGGCAGTAGGCGCGATTCGCGCTCTGCACCGCCAGGGCAAGGCGGGTCAGATCGCCTTGGTCGGGTTCGATGACTTCCCGTTGGCCGACATCGTCGACCCGCCGTTGACGGTGGTGCGACAGAACGTCGGAGCGATCGGTGCGGAAGTGGCCAAGCGCCTCTTCGCCAGGATCGACGGCGACACCTCGCCCCCCGAGCACGTGGTGCTGGTGCCGGAGCTCGTCGAACGCGGCTCGGGCGAGATCCGTCCCTGAGCTCGGGGACTCACGCGGCGCGGGGGCTTCAGGGACGCTGGCTCAGCTGGCGCTGCCCCGCCGAGGGCCGCACCGAGCCACACACCGGGACGATGCTGAAGTCCTTGCGCGGCAACGGTTCTGTGCTCTGGCATGCCGCGCGCCTGGTCCGCGCCCACCGCGCCACAGCGCTGCGGGGGAGGGCGGCGACGTGGATCATGTCGTGCTCGCGCTCGGATCGGCTGGACCCTGCTGCAGCTGGGTGCCGGGCGCCTGCTGCAGTGACCCCGGGCCACCCTGGCCCGGGCCCTGCGGCAGCTGACCGCCGGGGAGCTGCGAGGTGCCGCCCGGCTGGGCGCCCTGCTGGGTGCCCTGCTGGGTGCCCGGCTGGTTGAAGCCGCCCTGTTGGCGTCCCCCGGGGCCGAACCCGCCCTGCGGAAGCTGGCCACCTCCCTGCGTGGTGCCGGGAGGGAGCGCGGCGGCCGCGGCGACCGCGCCCACGGACGAGATGCCGATGGCGAGCGCCGCGGCGATGGCGGTCTTGCGACCACTCCAGGTCGGCGGGTTGAGGGCCGGCGCGGTGGTCGGAACCACCTGCCCAGCCGGCGCAGTTGGGGTGGCCGTCGCGGCCTGCATCTCCGGGGCGTCCGCCGGCGCGGCATACGGAAGGGTCTGGGTCTGGGCCCACTCGAGCTGGGGCGCGGTGTCGTCGGTGTGCGGGGTCGTCATCGGGGTCTCCACGGTCGATGGTGCGGTGGTCGAGTCCGACTGTCGGCGCCCACGCTGTGACGAGGCTGTGGGACGGGTGTCGGGCGACTGAGCATCCGGCACAGAGGTCTCACAGGATTCGCACAGGAGTTACGGGGGCACGGCACAAGGTTCCGGTGTTTCCTAAGGACCATGAACACGCAGCAGTCAGCCTCCGCCAAGCTCCAACGCATCGACGGCTCCCCCGTCCGCGTGCTCGTCGTGGATGACGAGAACAACCTCACGGAGCTGCTCGGGATGGCGCTGCGCTACGAGGGGTGGGAGGTCCGCACCGCGGCCACCGGCGTCGCAGCCGTGCGCGCAGCCCGCGAGTTCCAGCCCGACGCCGTCGCGCTCGACATGATGCTCCCCGACTTCGACGGTCTCGAGGTGCTGCGCCGGATGCGCGGCGACAACCCCAACGTGCCCGTGCTGTTCCTGACTGCGAAGGACGCTGTGGAGGACCGGGTGGCCGGTCTGACCGCCGGCGGCGACGACTACGTCACCAAGCCGTTCAGCCTGGAGGAGGTCGTGGCCCGGCTGCGCGCCCTGATGCGACGCACTGCGGTCGTGACCGACGAGTCCGACTCCATGCTCGTCGTGGGCGACCTCAGCATGGACGAGGACAGCCATGAGGTGAGCCGCGCGGGCGAGCAGATCAACCTCACCGCGACCGAGTTCGAGCTGCTCCGCTACCTGATGCGCAACCCCAAGCGCGTGCTCTCCAAGGCGCAGATCCTCGACCGCGTCTGGAACTACGACTTCGGTGGCCAGGCCAACGTCGTCGAGCTGTACATCTCCTACCTGCGCAAGAAGATCGACGCCGGCCGTGAGCCGATGATCCACACCATGCGTGGCGTCGGGTACGTCCTCAAGCCCGCGACATGAGCCCCGCCGCAGCGGTCGGTTCCGCCCGGTCGCACCTCAACCCCGCCACGTGGTCACTGAGCAGCAAGCTCGTGGCGACGGTGGTGGGGCTGTTCCTCGCGGTCACCCTGGCCTCCGGTGCGCTGACCGTCGTCCTGTTGCACCAGAGCCTCGTACGACAGCTGGACAACGGCGTCATCGCCAGCCTCGTCCGGGCCGGCGGCCCGGACCGCGGGCGACCCGACGACGGCGACGGCGGCACCGGGCCGAGCGGACCTCCCGGCGTCGGTGGCGAGTCGCTCTTCCTGCGGCTCAGGAACGGCGTCGCCACGCAGAGCCGGGTCGAGCACGACCGCACCACCGACACCCTCACCGCCGCCCAGATCCAGGCGCTGAACGCGGCGGGCATCGGGTCGACGCCCAAGACCGTCGAGCTCCCCGGCCTGGGCGACTACCGGGTCGCGGCCGGCCGGGCCGTCGACGGCGACACGGTGTTCAGCGGCCTGCCCGTGGCCAGCATCAACCAGACCGTCGTCACGATGATCACCCTCGTGACGGGCGGCACGATCGTCGGGTTCGTCATCGTGTCGGCCGGTGGGCTCTGGCTCGTGCGTCGCAACCTCGCGCCGCTGCAGCGAGTCGCCCACATGGCGACCCAGGTCTCGAACCTCAAGCTCGACTCCGGCGCAGTCGCCCTCGCCGAGCGCATCCCACCCGCCGACACCGACCCCCGCACCGAGGTCGGCCAGGTGGGCCTCGCGCTCAACAACATGCTCGACAACGTCGAGGGTGCCCTGCAGTCGCGGCACGAGAGCGAGCAGCGCGTGCGGCAGTTCGTCGCCGACGCGTCGCACGAGCTCCGCACTCCCCTCGCCTCCATCCGCGGGTATGCCGAGCTGTCCCGTCGCGAGCGCGAGCCGGTGCCCGCGTCGGTCACCCACGCGCTGTCGCGCGTCGAGTCCGAGGCGCTGCGCATGCAGGGACTGGTCGAGGACCTCCTGCTGCTGGCCCGGCTCGACGCCGGCCGTCCCCTGGACCGCGAGCCGGTCGACCTGACCCTGCTGGCGATGGACGCGGTCAGCGACGCCCACGCCGCCTCGCCCGACCACCGCTGGGAGCTCGACCTCCCCGACGAGCCGGTCGAGGTGACCGGTGACTCCGCCCGCCTGCACCAAGTGGTCGCGAACCTCCTGGCCAACGCGCGCACCCACACCCCCGCCGGGACGCGCGTGGTCATGTCGGTGAAGCCCGAAGACCACTGGGTACGCCTGAGCGTGTCGGACGATGGTCCGGGCGTGCCGGAGTCGTTGCAGCGCAACGTCTTCCAGCGCTTCACCCGTGGCGACGACTCCCGCAACCGCGCGTCCGGCTCGAGCGGGCTGGGGCTCTCCATCGTGGACGCCGTCGCCAAGTCCCACGGTGGCAACGTCGAGCTCCGATCGACCCCGGGTGACACCACCTTCACGGTGCTCCTGCCGGCCTAGGAGTCGCCCGCCCCACAGCCCATGGAACCGGGCGATGGGCCGAATCCTGCGTCCCGACGTGCCCCACAGCCCATGGAAGCGGGCGATGGGCCGACTCCTGCGCTCCCACACCTCGGCAGGGCTCATCACCAGGGCTCAGCGGTGACACAGGGGGCGCACAGGGCCGGACCGGAGCGTAGGGGCATGGACACGATGACCCTCCACCGCGACGCTACCGGGCAGCCCGTCCTGCCGGCGCACCCCACGACTCCAGGGCAGGCCGGCCCAGCCGCACCGACGACGCCGAGCCGGATCGAGCGCCTGTGGCGCGGTCCGGCCGGTGACCCGGCGTGGGCCCGTCCCGCCCTCCTCGGCCTCCTCCTCGCGACGGCCCTCTTCTACCTCTACAACCTCACCGCGAACGGCTACGCGAACTCGTTCTACTCCGCGGCCGTGCAGGCCGGGAGTGACAGCTGGAAGGCGTTCTTCTTCGGCTCGTCCGACGCGGGCAACTCCATCACGGTGGACAAGCCCCCGGCCTCCCTGTGGGTGATGGCCCTGTCTGTGAGGGTGCTCGGCCTCAGCTCGTTCAGCATCCTCCTGCCCGAGGTGCTGATGGGCGTGGCCACGGTCGGCGTCGTGTACGCGACCGTGAAGCGCCACTTCGGCGCCGCTGGCGGGCTGATCAGCGGGGCGGTCATGGCGCTGACGCCGGTCGCCGTGCTGATGTTCCGGTTCAACAACCCTGACGCGCTCCTCGTCCTGCTCATGGCACTCGGTGCCTGGGCGACGATGAAGTCGATCGAGCAGGGTTCGGCCAAGTGGTTCGCCATCGTCGGTGTCTTCATCGGCCTCGGGTTCCTCACCAAGGCGCTCCAGGTGCTGCTCGTGGTGCCGGCCTTCGGCCTCGCCTACGTCCTCTTCGCCGACACCACGCTGCGCCGGCGGATCACCGGCGCACTGGTCGGGGTCGCGGCCATGGTGCTCTCGGCCGCCTGGTGGGTGGCCATCGTCGAGCTCATCCCCGCCAGCATGCGTCCCTACATCGGTGGTTCGCAGGACAACTCGTTCCTGTCGGTCACCTTCGGCTACAACGGCCTCGGCCGGATCAGCGGCAACGAGACCGGGTCCGTCGGCGGCGGCAACGGCTGGGGTGCCACGGGACTGGGCCGCATGTTCAGCTCGTCCATCGGCGGCCAGATCTCCTGGCTCATCCCGTCGGCGCTGATCCTGCTCGCCGTGGGTCTCTGGCTGCGGGGCCGTGCGCCACGCACGGACGCCCGCCGCGCGGCATACGTGGTCTGGGGCGGCTGGCTGCTCGTGACGATGGTGACCTTCTCGCTGATGGCCGGCATCTTCCACGAGTACTACACCGTCGCCCTCGCCCCCGCGATCGCCGCGTTGGTCGGCATGGGTGCCGCGGAGGCCTGGGAGCACCGGCACGGCGCGATCGGCTCCATCGCGCTCGCGGCCGCGGCCGCGGCTGCCGCCACCTGGTCGTTCATCCTGCTGTCGCGGACCGACTGGCAGGGCTGGCTGCGGGTCGCGGTCCTCGTGCTCGGCCTCGCCAGCGCGCTCCTGCTGCTCGCGATCACGCAGCTGCACCGCCGGTTCGTGCCCGTGGTGGTCGCCGGGGCCCTCGTCGCGGCGCTCGCGGGTCCCGCTGCCTACAGCGTCCAGACCGTCGGCACCGCCCACACCGGTTCCATCGTCACGGCCGGTCCCGCTGTCGCCGGCGCCCGAGGCGGTATGCCGGGCGGTGGCCCGGGCGGCGCAGGTGCGCCTCCGCAGGGCCTGACCGGCGCACCCCAGGGCGGCACCGGCACCCAGGGCGGGGCCCGCACCGGCGGCGGCCTGGGCGGCCTGCTGGACGCCAGCACGCCGAGCAGCGAGGTCGTCTCGGCCCTGGCGGCCGACGCCAGCTCCTACCGCTGGGTCGCCGCCGCCATCGGCTCGCAGAACGCGGCCGGCCTGCAGCTCGGGTCCGGACTGCCCGTCATGGCCATCGGTGGCTTCAACGGCAGCGACCCCAGCCCGACCCTGGCGCAGTTCCAGCAGTACGTCGCCGACGGGGACATCCACTACTTCGCCAGCAGCGGCGGAAACGGTGGTGGCCCGGGTGGCGGGATGGGTGGCTCGGGCACCGGTACGCAGATCTCGGAGTGGGTGGCCGCCACCTTCACCCAGGTCACGATCGGCGGGTCGACGTTCTACGACCTGACGCAGCCGCTGACGTCGAGCGGCACCTCGGCGGCCACCAGCACGCAGACCACCTGAGGAGAGCCGCGATGACCGCCCCCGTCCTCGACGTCGTCATCCCCGTCCACAACGAGCAGCACACGGTCGCCGCGAGCGTCCGCCGGCTGCACGCCCACCTGGTCGAGACGTTTCCCTACCCGTTCCGGATCACGGTGGCGGACAACGCCAGCACCGACGCGACGGTCGCCGTCGCGTCGGGGCTGGTGGCCGAGCTGCCGGCGGTGGCATTGGCGCGACTGCCGCAGAAGGGACGGGGACGGGCCCTCAAACAGGTCTGGCTCGCCTCGGACGCGCCGATCCTCGCGTACATGGACGTCGACCTCTCCACGGACCTCGACGCCCTGTGGCCGTTGGTCGCACCCCTCATGTCAGGGCATTCCGATGTCGCCATCGGCTCGCGCCTCGCCCGGGGCTCGCGCGTCGTCCGCGGCGCCCGGCGTGAGGTCATCTCGCGCTGCTACAACCTCGTGCTGAAGGCGGCGCTCGGGGCCGGTTTCACCGATGCCCAGTGCGGGTTCAAGGCGATCCGCGCCGACGTGGCGGCCGAGCTCCTGCCGATCGTCGAGGACCCCACGTGGTTCTTCGACACCGAGCTGCTCGTGCTCGCGCAGCGCTCGGGGCTGCGCATCCACGAGGTGCCCGTCGACTGGTTCGACGACCCCGACTCACGCGTCGACGTCGTGGCGACGGCGCTCGACGACCTGCGGGGCGTGGTGCGGCTGCGCCGGGGACTGGCCTCCGGCCGGCTGCCCGTGGTGGACATCGCCGCTCGCATCGGGCGACGTGACCCGGCGGCAGGCACCTGGCGCCAGGTCAGCCGGTTTGCGGCAGTCGGGGTGGTGTCGACGGTGATCCACCTCGGCCTGTTCGCCTCGCTCGCGTCCGTGCTCGTGTCGACGCAGGCCGCCAACCTCGTCGCCCTCCTGGTGGCGACGGTCGGCAACACCGCCCTGAACCGCCGGTGGACCTTCGGCGTCCGCGGGGCGGGCCGCCTGCGGGCACAGGCCCAGGGGCTGGCGGTCTTCGCCGTCACCTGGCTGATGACCGCCGGCGCCCTCGCCCTCCTCCACGCGGGCGTCACCACACCTTCCACGGCGACGGCCACCGCGGTCGTCGCAGCCGCAACGGCCGTCTCGACAGCGGTGCGCTTCGTCGCGATGCGGTCGTGGATCTTTCGCCGTGCGCCTCAGTACTCAGTGACGACGAACGTGCCGTCCGCGTCCTCGAACACCACGATCCCGGTCCAGTCGAACCCGTCGACCGAACCGTGGCAGACCGTGACCAGCCCCTGACCGACCTTCGACTCCCCCGGGCAGGTGAGCTCATCGACCGTGCTGCCTTCGTCTTCGAGGGCTGAGTTGAGGGCGTCCTGGAGGACCACGTCGGTCACCGCCCCACCGCTCGCCGCGACCTCGCCGTAGAGCACGTAGTGACCTCCGCCCATCAAGGGGCCGAGGATCAGGAAGGCGGCCATCGCCAGGACGCTCAGCAGCGCCAGACCACTGAGCACGATCGCCGTGATGGCCAGGCCGTTGCCGCCCTTGGGAGCCGGGGCGAACGGCTGGTGCGGCGCGGCCGAGGGCACCGGCGCGGCATACGCGGGCTGCTGGACCGGAGCCCACGCCTGGGGGCTCTGCGGGGGCGGCGACGGCTGGTGGCCGGGCGGGGCGAACGGGTTGGACGGGTTGGACGGGTACGACACGGAAGAACTCCTCGGCTTGGTGGCCACAGGATGCCCGAGGCCGCTGCGGCCTGCGTCCGGTTTGCGGCAAAAGGGGGCCAGACGGTCATCGCAGAGTCGAGCGACGCTGTCGGCGACTCCCCCATCTCCCACGGGTGCATGACACCCGAAGCAAGGCCCGACGACAAGCGTGTCGGGCCTTGCTCGGTCGTGGCGGAGACGGAGGGATTTGAACCCTCGATGGGCGATAAACCCAAACCGCATTAGCAGTGCGGCGCCATAGACCGGACTAGGCGACGTCTCCTCGCCCGGCTGCCGGAGCAACCGAGCCCGCACAGGGTATCCGCACCCCGTCGACGGGAGCAAAGCGACCCCGTGCGACCCGCCGCAGCGGGTGCAGCGGGTGCAGCGGGTCGATCAGGTGCAGATGTCCTGCGCGGCCGTCCGGGCCTTGATGGTCGCCGTGGAGCCCGTGCTCGGGGTGGCGGACACGCTCGGCTTGGGCAGTGGCTTGGTGCCCAGGCGGTTGGGGATCTCGACGGCCTTCGGCGAGTCGAGCCCCATGCTGAGCTCGATGGTCGACCCGACGAGGTCGTCCTCGCGCAGCTGCGCACCCGGGTAGACCGCCGCGACCGTGCGGGCCGCCTCCTCCTGTCCGGGGCCGTAGCGGACCACGACACCGTCGGTGACCTTCGTGCCGGTGACGTACGAGGAGATCTTGAAGCCCTGCACCTGGAGCTCGGCGGCCGTCTGCTTGGCCAGCCCCGGCACGCCCGAGTCGTTGCTGACCCGCACCTGGATCTTGTCCGGGGCGACGGTCAGCGCGGGCTGGGTCGTGGTGGGCGACGCGGTGGCCGTGGTGGTGCCCGAAGGAACCTTGGTCCCGGGCAGCGGCTTGTCGGTGCGGATCGCCCTCCAGATCGTGTCGGCGCTCGAGGTCCACTGGACGCGGTTCGGGTCGGGTGCGTAGGCCTCGGTCGGCAGCTTGACGAACCGGATCTGGTCGGTGCCGATCTTCTGCACGCTCTGGGCGATGTCCTTCATCTCACCGACGGTCAGGCCGGTGTCGGTGGTCATGGCCTCCGTCGTCGCGTTGAGGAAGCGGAAGAGCTTGTCGGGGCGCAGGAGCAGCGACGACTTCGTGGCCTCCTGGATCACCGACGACAGGAACGCCTGCTGGCGGTCGATCCGACCCAGGTCCGATCCGTCGCCGATGTTGTGGCGCAACCGCACGTAGGCCAGGGCGTTCGTGCCGTTGACCCGGGTGCGGCCGGCCGGGAGGTCGAGGTGGCTCTGGCGGTCCTTGACGGGCTCGGGCAGGCAGACCGTCACCCCACCGAGGGCGTCGACCATGCTCTGGAACCCGCGGAAGTCGATCACGACGAAGTGGTCGATGAAGATCCCGGTGAGACCTTCGAACGTGCGGATGGTGCAGGCCGGCCCGCCGAGGGTGAAGTTCTGGTTCCACTGGCGGATGACGCCGTTCTGGACCTTGTCGTTCTTGTTCTTGCAGTCGCGCGGGGCCTTCGTCATCGAGTCGCGCGGGATCGACACCACGATGGCGGACTGGCGGTCCGCGGAGAGGTGGACGATGAGGTTCGTGTCGGAGCGGCTGCCCGCCATGCCGTACTCGGTCTGCCCCTTGCCGAGGTTCGTGCCCTCGCGGCTGTCGGAGCCCATCACGAAGATGTTGAGGGGAGCCAGGTTGGTCTTGGCATCCGTCGTCGCCTGCTGGGTCGGGCGCTCGCCGAGGGCGCTGCTGATGTCGAGGCGCTGGATGTTGCCGTTGAGCTTGACGTACGCGGCGACCCCGAGGACCAGCGCCACGACCAGCACCCCGGCCATGCCGAAAGCGACCCGACGCAGCCACGGGTGCCGACGGGTCTTGGCGGCATGGCGGTCGGATCGACGCCGGGGGGACTCGGTGCTCTGCGTGCCGTCCGAGGGGGCACCCGCGCTCTGGCCAGCAACGTCGTCGCCAGACACAGAGTCGTTGGTGGGGACAGAGCCGTTGGTGGGCTCGCTCACGTATACCTCTCTGATTCCGAAAAACGCCACCCCTGCAGGTGGCCGGGCGACGAATCGCCCCCGTGAGTGTACGGGCGCTTCCTGAGTGTTTGCCCTGCTGCGCCTTGCCTCCCAGACGCCGCACGAGCTGGGGAGGTTGGGCGGGCGCGACAATTGGGACGAAGCCGTGCGACGAGTGGGGTTGGATGGACCCATGAGGAAACGCGCAGTCGTGGGGGGAGTCACCGCCGTGGTCCTGGTCGCCGGGGCGGCAGGCGCCGGGTTGTGGTGGCGTCACAGCGAGGCGGAGAAGGAGGCTGACCGGGCGGCGACGGCGGAGGTGGCAGCCTTCGCGCGGGCCTGGCAGAAGCGGTCCTTCGCCGACCCGTCGCTGAAGTTCGCCGGCGGCACTGCCGCCTCCGTGGGCGCGGCCTTCACCACCGCGACCCAGGGACTCGGCACCGGCCCCGTCACCGTCACGGCCGGCCCCACGACTCGCGACGGCGACCGCGCCACCAGCACGCTGAAGGTGACCTGGGCACTGCCCGGCGGGGTGCCCTGGACCTATGACGCCCCCGTCACCGCGAGCCGCGCCGGCGACGCGTGGCAGATCGCCCTCCCCACCGGCCGCTCGCCGTGGCATCCCCGGCTCGGAGCCGCCGACAAGCTCGTGGCCCAGCGCACCTGGGGCGACCGCGGCACCCTCCTCGACCGAGACGGCCAGGCCCTGACCCCGATCGGCAAGGTGTACCCGGTGCAGATCGACCCCTCCCGGGCCACCGCCGCCACGGCGAGCGCCCTCGAGAAGATCGTCGACGAGCCCGCCGGGTCGCTGGTCGCCAAGCTTGCTGCGGCGACGAAGGCCGGCAGCAAGGCGCCCATCCCCGTCATCACGTACCGCCAGGCCGACTTCGACCAGCGCAAGGCCGCCCTCGATGCCCTCAAGGGCGTCATCTACCCCGCGCGGGAACAGCCGCTGGCCAAGACGCGCACCTTCGCCCAGCCGTTGCTCGGCTCGTTCGGCGCCGTGAGTGCCGAGCTGATCGCCAAGTCCAACGGCCGGTATGCCGCGGGCGACTATGCCGGCGTCAGTGGGCTCCAGGGGCAGTACGACGCGGTGCTCGGCGGGACTGCCGGCGTGGAGGTCACCTCGAGCGCGGCGCCGGACACGCCGCTGTTCGCCAAGGAAGCGGTGCCGGGCAAGGACGTGTCGACGACGCTGTCGCCGTCGGTGCAGGACGCCGCCGAGAGCGCCTTGGCGTCGACCGGCTCCGTGCCCTCTGCGCTCGTGGCCGTGGACATCAAGACCGGTGACGTCCTCGCGTCGGCCAACTCGCCGGCCCTCGGCTTCGACCGGGCCATGACCGGCCACTACCCGCCCGGTTCGGCCTTCAAGATCGTCACGACCTACTCCCTGCTCACGTCCGGCAAGGTCACGCCCACCACCCCGGTCACCTGTCCGAAGAGCTTCGTGGTCGACGGACGGTCGTACAAGAACTTCGAGGGCGAGTCACTCGGTACCCCTGACTTCACCACCGACTTCGCGCACTCCTGCAACACGGCGTTCGTGCAGCTCTCGACCAAGCTCGGGGACGACGACCTGGCCAAGGCAGCCGTCGCGCTCGGCCTCACGGGCTGGGCCAAGACCGTCGGGGTCGCCAACGCGTTCGACGCGAGCATCCCAGCCAACAACGGCAAGACCGACAAGGCGTCGGCCTCGATCGGCCAGGGCCGCAACGTCACCTCACCGCTCGCCCTCGCGGTTCTCGCTGCCAACGTCGCCCGCGGCTCGGCGATCGCGCCGGCCCTGGTCACCAACCCTGCGGTCGCCGGGGCGGACCGGACGCCGAAGCCGCTGGACGCCAAGGTCGTCGGGCAGCTGCAGACACTCATGGGTGAGGTCGTGAGCCAGGGCACCGCCACCGTCCTGAAGGGCACGCCCGGTGGCATCGTCCGGGGCAAGACGGGGACCGCCGAGTTCGGCAGCAAGAACCCGCCCGAGACGCACGCGTGGTTCGTCGGTTACCAGGGCGATGTCGCGTTCGCCGTCCTCGTCGAGACGGGCGCCAGCGGCGGCAGCGTCGCTGCGCCGGTGGCCAAGGCCTTCCTCACCGCCCTCGCAGGCTGAGGCAGAGCCGCCGAGGCGCGTCCGCGGCATACCGGACAGCGACAAGGCCCCCACCAGGAGGTGGGGGCCTTGTCGGAAGACTGTGGGTTGAGCAGTCCTCGGGTCAGATCGGGCGAACGGCGTCAGCCTGGGGACCCTTGGGTCCCTGGGTGACCTCGAACTCCACGCGCTGCGCCTCGTCCAGCGAGCGGTAGCCCGAGGAGTCGATCGCCGAGTAGTGGACGAACACGTCCGGGCCGCCGCCGTCCTGGGCGATGAAGCCGAAGCCCTTCTCAGCGTTGAACCACTTAACGGTTCCCTGTGCCATGGGGTAACTCTTTCTTTTGTAGCCATTGGGAATCCACACTTCGCGGAACCCAGGCTGCCGTACACACACCCCACGGACGAGACATGCCCGCCCTCAGACCAACTGCCACCTAAGAAGGCGAATGCCCGCTCTGATGGTGCTAGGGCGGGCACTTCGTCGACCTTGCGAGGAACTGCTTGATGCAACCGTGAGAAACGCTAGCACGCACGGCGGGGTTCGTGCCGGTCGAGATCCGCAATTTTCCGGGCTTCTCCGAGCACGGAAACGGGCCCGGGGTTGACCCGGCAGGCTCGGGGCTCGGGGCGGTCCCCCTGCGACCTCCCCGAGCCCCTCGCCCCCTCACCCCGCGCCCCCTGCCCCGATCAGCGCAGTGCGATGTTGACGTAGTACGTCTGCCCGTCGTCGAGGGTCACCCCGACCCGCCAGTACGAGCCCGCCTGCGTCTTGTCCGTCTTCCAGTTGTACTGGTACTGCGTGCCGTCCCAGGTGTACGTGCCACCGACCGTCTCCGTCGCCGGGTAGGCCGACTCGTTGACCGCTGCCGTCGTGGCGCTGCCCTTGACCGGGGTGAGCCACTTGGGCGCGGAGCCGGCCTGGATGACCTGGCCCGCAGCGTTCTTGAGCTGGAACTTCATCGGGATGGTCTGGCCGGCGTTGAACACGCTGGTCGCAACACCCGTCTGGTGTGCCGTGTCGTTCACCGGCTGCAGGAAGAGCGTCGTGCCGTAGCCGTAGAGGACTCGGTAGGTCACCGTGGCGGTGCCCACATTGCCGGCCTTGTCGGTCGCGGTGGCCGTGTAGGTGAAGGTGCCGACCCCGTTCGCCGTTCCGCCGGTCCTGGTCCCCGTAGCCGGAGCCGCCAGCCCGCTGGTGCCGTCGGTCGCCGACGCCGTTGCGGCAGGCACCGCACCCACCGTGTAGATGGCGCCGTCCCTGACTCCGCCGATCGTGACCACCGGCGCGACCGTGTCGACCTTGATCCCGCTCAGCGTCACGGTGCCCCGGTTGCCGGCGTTGTCCACCGCCGTGCCTGTGGCGCTGTTGGCACCCTGAGCGGCGAGCGTTGCGTCAGGCTGGCAGCTGGCGATCCCGCTCACGGCGTCGGAGCAGTCGAAGGCCACCGTCACGGGGGCGTTGTACCAACCGTTCCCGTTCGGGCTCGTGGTCGCCCGGGCGGTGATGGTGGGCGCCG
This sequence comes from Pedococcus sp. P2_A3, assembly GCF_056405035.1. Taxonomy (NCBI): domain Bacteria; kingdom Bacillati; phylum Actinomycetota; class Actinomycetes; order Micrococcales; family Intrasporangiaceae; genus Pedococcus; species Pedococcus sp. P2_A3. The sequence continues at coordinate 112,977 of NZ_JBFUCW010000013.1, forward strand.
TCTTGTCGACCAGCACAGTGACGGTCGAAGCCGTCTCCGTGTTGCCGGCCTTGTCGACGCTCCAGTAGACGACCTTGTGCGCGCCCTCGGTGGTGAGACTGATCGAGGTGCCGGTCTTCTGCGCCCCTCCGTCGACCGTGTAGTAGGTGCCCGCGACGTCCGACAGGTTGTCGGTCGCGCTCAGCGTCACGGTCACGTCGGTGCTCTGCCAGCCGTTGGGAGCCGTGGCGACCGTGCTGGGGGCGTGCCGGTCGATCTTGAGGGCCTCGACCGTGGTGCTGACCGAGTTGCCGGCCTTGTCGGTGACCGACGCACTGGTGGAAAGCGCGGCGCCCTCGCTGGTGACGAGGCTGTCGGCCGGGCTGGCCCCGTCGATACCGGACAGCGAGTCGGCGGCGGTCCACCGGACGGTGACGTCGGCGTTGTACCAGCCGTTGCCGTTGGGAGCCGTGGTGACAGCGCCGCTCAGGGTCGGGTCGGTCTTGTCGACGTTGATCCCCTTGATCGTGAAGAGTTCGCTCTCGTTGTCCGCGGCGTCGATGGCGGTGCCGCCGACGCTCTGGTTCGCGCCCTCGCCCAAGGTCTTGGCGGCGGGGCACGAGAGGACGCCGGACAGACCGTCCTGGTCGGCGCAGGTGAACGACGCGGTCACGTTGGCCTTGAACCAGCCATTGCCGTTCGCGTCGGCGGACAGGGTCCCCGTCGCGGTGGGCTTGGTCTTGTCGACGTTGACCGTCGTCTCGTCCGATGCGGAGTTGCCCGCCTTGTCCGTTGCCATGCCGAGCACCTTCTGCGCCGCGCCTTCGCCCTTGGTCACGGGTGATGCGCAGAACGCGATGCCGGATCCGTTGTCGGAACAGGTGAAGGTGACCGTCACGTCGCTGTTGTTCCAGCTCCGCGTGTTGGCTGCCGGCGCCTGGGTGTGGCTGATGCCAGGAGCCGTCTTGTCGATCTTCACCGTGACGTTCTGCTGTGCCTCGACGTTGCCGGCGTTGTCCACGCTCCACACCTGGAGGGTGTGGACGCCCTCACTGTCGATCGTGACACTGGTGCCGTCGGCGACCTGGTCGCCGTCCAGCTGGTACTTCGTCACCGCGACACCGGACAGGTTGTCCCCGGCGGTCAGCTTCACCGTGACGGCACTGTTGCTCCAGTCGGAGACGTCCGAGACCGTGGTGCTCGGAGCAGTGCGGTCGATCTTGACCGCCGCGCTCGTGGCCGAGGTCTCGTTGCCCGCCAGGTCGCGGATCGAGGTGCTGACCTTGAGGTTCGTGCCCTCGCCGTCGATCGTGCTGTCGGCCGGCGCTGCGCCATCGATGCCGGAGAGCGCGTCGGCGGCCGTCCACTTCACCGTGACGTCGCCCTTGTACCAACCGGCCCCGTTGGGCTCAGTGGTGGCCGCGCCGCTCAGGGTCGGGGCCGTCTTGTCGATGTTGATCGGGCCGACCGTGGCGCTCGTGCTGTTGCCGGCGGCGTCCGTCGCGGTCCGGGTGACGAGCTGGTCCCCGTCCTCACCGAGGGTGACGGGCGACGGGCAGCTGGCGATGCCGGACAGGGCGTCCAGGCAGCGGAAGCCGACCGTGACGTCCCCGGCATACCAGCCGTTGGCGTTGGCCGCGCGGTCCGGACTGCCCCCGATCCGGGGCGCCACGGTGTCGATGCTGACGGTGGCGGGGTCGGTGAAGGTGTTGCCCGCGTTGTCCACGGCGGTGCCGGGGACGGCCTGGTCCTGCCCGTCGGTGCTGACCTTCACATCCGGAGAACAGGTCGCCACGCCGGAGAGCGCGTCGTCGCACTGGTAGGCCACCGTCACCGGTGAGTTGTTCCAGCCCTTGGCGTTCGGGGCCGGGGTGACCGTATGGCCCACCGTGGGGTTGGTGAGGTCGATCTTCACCGCGGTGGTGTGGGTGGCCTCGACGTTGCCGGCCTCGTCCACGCTCCAGTACTTCAGGGTGTGGTCACCCTCGGTGTCGATGGTCAGCAGGGTGCCCTCGACTGCTGCGTCGCCATCCACGGAGTAGAAGGTCGCGTCCACCCCGGACAGCCCGTCGGCCGGGTCGAGGCTGACCGTGACCGCGGTGTTGTTCCAGCCGAGGGGGGCGTTGGCGCCGGTGGTGGGAGCGGTGCGGTCGATCTTGACCGCCGCGCTGTCCGCCGTGGTGGAGTTGCCGGCCTTGTCGGTCACGGTTGCGGTCTCCTTCAGACCGTTGCCCTCACCCGAGATGGTGCTGTTCGCCGGGGTCGCCAGGACACCGGAGCGGTCGTCGGCGGCGGTCCAGTCGATGGTGACGTCGCCCTTGTACCAGCCGTTGACGTTCGCCGCGGTGGTCGGCTTCCCCGTCAGGGTCGGTGCGGTCTCGTCGACGTTGATGCCGCCGACTGTGGTGCTGGCCGAGTTGCCCGCCGCATCGACCGCGGTGCCCTCGAGGAACTGGTCGGTGCCCTCACCCAACGTCTTGTCAGCCGTCACGCTGTCGATGCCGGACAGGGTGTCGGAGCCGTCGAAATGCACAGTGACATCGGTGTTGTTCCAGCCGTGCACGTTGGCTGCCGGGGCACGGCTCCCCGTGATCGTCGGCTTGGTCTTGTCGAGACTCACGGTGGCCGGGTCGGTCGCGACGTTACCCGCGTTGTCGGTCGCGGTGCCCGTGACCGCCTGGTCCTTGCCCTCGGTGGTGACGGTCTGGGGAGTGGTGCAGGAGGCGATGCCGGAGAGGGTGGACTGGTCGTCGCACGTGAACGTCACCGTGACGTCGGACTTGTTCCACCCGTTGGCGTTCGCCTTGGGGTCGAGGGTGTGGGTGATCGTCGGGTTGCTCTCGTCGATCCGCACCGTGACGGCCTTGGCGGTCTCCACGTTGCCGGCCTTGTCACCGGTGTAGTAGCGGATCGTGTGCGTCCCCTCGGTCCCGATGGTCACGTCCGTACCGATCGTGTCAGGTCCGCCGTCGAGCGAGTAGTGGGTCGAGCTGACGCCCGAGAGGGCGTCGTGTCCGGCGAAGGTCACGACTGCACTGCTGTTCACCCAACCACTGGGGGCGGATACGTCCGTGCTCGGAGCCGTCTTGTCGATCTTGACCGGTGCGCTGGTGGCGTTGGTCGTGTTGCCCGCCTTGTCGCTCACCGACCCGGAGACGGTTTGCCCCGCGCCCTCGGAGGAGAGCACCACGTCGGCCGGCTTGGCACCGGCGAGTCCGGAGAGGGCGTCATCGGCCGACCAGGTCTGCGTGACGTCGCTCTTGTACCAACCGTTCTCATTGGGCTCGGTGGTGGGAGCCGCGCTCAGGTTGGGCGCGGTCTTGTCGATGTTGACACCGGTGACGGAGGTGCTGGCACGGTTGCCGGCGTTGTCGACAGCACTGCCGTCGACGGTCTGGTCGGCGCCTTCTCCCAGGTGCTGCGGACCGGTGACGGTGTCGATGCCGGAGAGGCTGTCCTTGCCGTCGAACGAGACGGTGACGTCGTCGGAGTACCACCCGGCCGCGTTGGCCGCGCGGTCGGGAGCCCCGGTGATGGTCGGCGCCGTCTTGTCGAGGTTGACCGTCGCCGTGCCGGTGACGGAGTTGCCCGCGTTGTCGGTCGCGGTGCCGGTGACCTCCTGAGCCTTGCCGTCCGTGGAGACCGTCACGGGCTGGCTGCAGTCCTTGAGCCCGGAGAGGTTCGCCTGGTCGTCGCACGAGAAGCTGACGGTGACGTCGGTGTTGTTCCAGCCGTTGACCTGCGCTGGCGACTGGCTGGGCGTGATGCTCGGCGAGGACAGGTCCACCCTGACCGTGAAGCTCTTCGCGACCTCGGCGTTGCCCGCCTTGTCGACCGAGTAGTAGCGGACCGAGTGCACGCCTTCGGAGCCGACCGTGACGGTGTCACCCTTGGTGAAGGTGGTCGCGCCGTCGATGGCGTAGTAGGTGCTGTCGATGTCGGAAAGGTTGTCGTTGGCCGTGAGACCCACGGTGACCGGAGCGTTGACCCAGCCAGCAGGGACATCGGTCGCCGAGGTGGTCGGCGCCGTGCGGTCGATCTTGATGCCGTCGACGGTCGCCGAGGCGGTGTGGCCCGCCTTGTCGGAGACACTGGCAGAGGCGGACAGGTCACTGCCCTCGCCCGTGACGACTGCGTCGGCGGGGCAGGCGACCACGCCGGACAGGTTGTCGGCGCAGCTCCAGTGGACCGTGACGTCGCCGGTGAACCAGCCCTTGGCGTTCGGGGTGCCGACGACCTTGCCGGTGATGGTCGGGGCGGTCTTGTCGACGCTCACGGCCGGGGTCGTCACCGAGGCGCTGTTGCCTGCGGTGTCCGTCGCCGTCGCGGTGAAGGTCTGCCCGGCTCCTTCACCGAACGTGTGCGCCTTGTCCTGGGTCTTGATGCCCGAGAGGGCGTCGGTCGCGGAGAAGGTGGCGGTGACGTCGTCGCCGTACCAGAGGTTCGCATTCGGAGCCGGCAGGGCATCGACGGTGATGACGGGCTTGGTCTTGTCGAGGCTCACCTGGGCCGGGTCGGTCGCGGTGTTGCCCGCGTTGTCCCGGACGGTGCCGGTGACGGTCTGGGCCGCACCCTCGGTGGTGACGGTCTGGGGGCCGGTGCAGCTGGCAACGCCGGACAGGGCGTCGGAGCAGCTGAACGTCACCGTGACGTTCGCGTTGTTCCAGCCGTCCGCGTTCGCCGCGGGGTCCTGGGTGTGGCCGATGGTCGGCGAGGTCTTGTCGATCCCGAAGCTCACGGTGTGGGCGACCTCGGTGTTGCCCGCGACGTCGGTGCTCCAGAACGTCAGGGTGTGGTTGCCCTCGGTGGTCACGGGCACGCTGGTGCCGGCCGTCTGGGCCCCACCATCGAGCTGGAAGAAGGTCTTGTCGACGCCGGACAGGCCGTCGTTCGGCACGAGGGAGAGCGTCAAGTCGCTCTTGTTCCAAGCGGGCGGCGCTGTGACGGTCGTGTTGGGGGCCGTGCGGTCGATCTTGACCGCTGCCGACTGCGCGTTCGTCGCGTTGCCCGCCAGGTCGGTGGCGGTGGCGCTGGCGGTCAGGGCGGCGCCCTCACCGGTGACCGTGCTGTTCGCCGGGTTGGTTGTGCCGGACAGTGCGTCGGTGGCGGTCCACGCCACGGTGACGTCACCCCTGTACCAACCGGCCGCGTTGGGGCTCGAGGTCGGCGTGCCGGACAGGGTCGGCGCGACCTTGTCGATGTTGATCCCGCTGACCGTGGTGCTCGCGGTGTTGTCCGCGTTGTCAGTCACGGTCCCGATGACTGACTGGTTGGCCGCACTGCCGGTGAGGGTGGTCGGGGCGGAAGAGCTCTTGACGCCCGAGGTCGCGTCGCTCGGGGTGAACGACATGGTGACGTCCGTGTTGTTCCAGCCGTTCGCGTTGGCAGCCGGCGTGAGAGCACCCACGATGGTCGGCGCCGTCTTGTCGAGCTTGACCTCGACCGAGCCGGTCCCCTGGTTCCCCACGTTGTCCGTGACCGTGGTCGTCTTCGTCACCGTTCCGTCAGTGGTGACCGAGTCGGTGGCGGGTGCCAGGGTCTTGATGCCCGAACCGCCGGGGTCCGAGCCGGTCCAGGTGATGCTGACGTTGGCCTTGTTCCAGCCGGCCCCGTTGGGTGCCGGGGTCACGGTGGCGCTGGCAGTGGGCGCGGTGTTGTCGAGGGTGTAGCTGGCGGACTGGATGCCGAAGGTTTCGCCGCCGTTCGCCGTGCACTTGCCCTGAGGGTTGACGCTCTTCCACGCCTTGGTGGTGTACGCGATCGTGCCGGAGCCGGCGCCGGCGGTCAGCCACGTGTAGGCGGCCCCACTGAAGACCCACAGGCTCTTCGGGTTCTTGTCGGAGGTCTGCGTCGCGATGGTCGCGCCCGTTCCGTCGATCACGTCGACGCACTGGGTCGTCGCGTCCGTGTTCACCGTGAGCGTCAGGGCCGCGCCCTGCTTGGCGTAGATGGTGCCGCCTGAGGTGTACGTACCTGCCCCGCCGGTGAACACCGCGCTGGCCACCGAGGCCGCCTCCGCGACCGGCGCGATGCCAGCAAGAACCAGCGCCGAGACCGCCAGCACGGCTCCTACACGACCGCGGCGCCCCATTGCACGCGAAAGCACAGAGAATTGACCAAGCATGATGCACACCCCTGAGAAAGCTGAGCCCTGACACGAGTAAAGAACCCGCAGGTCAGGGACGGTATGGGCCTATCGGGCGATGAAACGGGCGATTGGCGAAAATGCACGAATGCCCCACCTGTTTGCTGACCGTTCGGCTGATGAACAAAACGGACACCTGACAGCAGTGATGGCCCTCGACTGCGTTCAGGGGACGTGGACACCGCTGGCGGTCGGCTCAGGCTGCGGAACCCACCTGCCGTGTCGACTTGCGTGCGATGGCATCGACGAGGCCCCCGATAGGGCCTCTCGGCAGCGGTTGCTACGCGCCGCGTACGGCGCGGACCGGCGCGCGGTCGCCTCGGATCACGGCGACCATGTCGACGACCCGGCGGGTGGCGCGCACGTCGTGCGCGCGGAAGACCGTGGCGCCCAGCCAGGCCGCGACGGCCGTCGCCGCCAAGGTGCCTTCGAGCCGGTCGTCGGCCTCGAGCCCCAGCGACTCACCCACGAAGTCCTTGCGCGACAATGCCTGGAGGATCGGGAAGCCGAGCTCCGCCACCTCGGCGGTGTGCCGCAGCACCTCCAGGGAGTGCATGGTGGTCTTGCCGAAGTCGAGCGTGGGGTCGATGAGGATGCGGTCCGCCGGTATGCCGGCCTGCTCGGCAGCCGCAGCACCGCCGGCCAACGTGCGGAGCACGTCGCGGACGACGTCGAGCGGGTCGGGGCCGTACGTCACCTTCACCGGGTCGGTGCGCGGCGGCAGTCCCCCCGTGTGGGAGCAGACCACGCCGGCGCCGATCTTGGCCGCGACGTGGACGAGCTCGGGGTCGTGACCAGCCCACGTGTCGTTGACGAGGTCGAGGCCGTGTCGCCCGGCTTCCGTCGCCACCTCGGACCGCCACGTGTCGAGGCTGAGCGCGAGGTCGGGGTAGGTCTCACGGGCATGGGCCAGGAAGGGGATGACCCGGTCGATCTCCTCCTGCGGCCCGACGACCTCGCCCTCCTGCCCGGCGCGCACGCCGCCGACGTCGACGATGTCGGCGCCGGCCTCGACCGCGGCGTCGAGGGCGCGCTTGGCGGACTCGAGGTCGGCGTGGCGGTTGCCCGCGAAGAAGGAGTCGCTGGTGCGGTTGATGATCCCCATGACCGCCGGGTTCGACGCGTCGAAGGTCCGACCGTGCAACCGCAGCGGTGGCGTTCGCGGCAGGTCGAGGGCGCGCGGCTCGGGGAGGCTCACCCGGCCATCCTCGCACCCCGGTCGACGCCGAGGCCGTGCCCTACTCGGTGGTGACAGCCCGGACCGCGCGACCAGATCGAGCCATGCTGTCCGGGACCTTGTACTCAGGCGCAGGACCGCACGGTCCACCACGATGGAGCATGACCACCTCCACAGCTCCCGTCCGGCGCTGGATCGTGCGCGTCACCATCGGCTCGTTCTCCCTGGCGGCGCTCCTGGGCATCGCCGCCCTCCTCAGCGGGGGCGAGTTCGGGGAGACCGAGGGACAGGTCCTCATGACCACTCTCCTCGTGGGCGTCGTCAGCATCGCCGTGCTCTGCTACCTCACGACGGCCGGGCGCAGGACCCAACCCGTCGGGGTCGCCGGAGGCGCGATCGTCCTCGTCCCACTGTCGACCGGGCTCCTGATGATCTGGAGCGGCTTCGACAAGGCTCCCGCGGACTGGCTGGTGAAGACGTTCGGGATCAGCGCGATCATCGCGGCGACCCTTGCGCACATCTGTCTGCTCCTCGTCGCCGAGGAGGGATCGCGCTCGGTGGCACGACGGATCCTCACGACCACGATCGGCTTGGCGGCACTGCTGGCCGTGCTGACCAGCCTCCTCGTCCTCGACGTGCACCCCGGGGACGACACGTACTACCGCGCGCTGGGTGTGGTCGCCATCCTTGACGTGCTGGGCACGGTCGTGGGCGCTGCGCTGCTGAAGTTCGGGCCCGGCCCGACCACCCACCGCAGGCCGGAGGGCGCCGTGCTGTCCCTTCCGGCGGACGTCGCGGCGGCCCTGGTCGAGGAGGCGACGCGGACGCGGCGGACCCCCGACGAGGTCGCCGCCGAGATCCTTCGCGACCACCTCACCCCGGTGACCAGCCAGGAGTCGGTCGAGGCCTAGGAGTCGAACCCAAGGCCGGCGCGGTCCAGCGCCCGAAGCCAGAGGTTGCGCCGTCCCTCGTGTCGGTCGGCGCCCGCGAGCGCCCAGCGGGTGAGCTGGATCCCGGTGTAGGCCAACGGTTCCGGCGGGAACGGCAGTGGCTTCTCCCGCACCATGGCCAGTCTGGTGCGCTCGGTCTCGGTTCCGCCGAGCAGGTCGAGCATGACCTGCGCGCCGAAGCGGGTCGCGCCGACGCCCAGCCCGGTGAAACCAGTGGCATAGGCGACCCGTCCGCGGTGTGCGGTGCCGTAGAACGCGCAGAACCGGGTGCAGGTGTCGATCGCGCCACCCCACTGGTGGCTGAAGCGGAGCCCCTCGAGCTGGGGGAAGGTCTCGAAGAAGTGGGTGGCCAACCGGTCGAAGGTCGCGGGCCGCTGGTCGAGCGACGGCTCGAGCCGACGGCCGTAGTGGTAGATCGCGTCGTAGCCGCCCCAGAGGATGCGGTTGTCGGCCGAGAGCCGGTAGTAGTGGAACTGGTTGGCCATGTCGCCCACACCCGCCCGGCTCGACCACCCGAGGCTGTCGAGCTGGGCGTCCGTCAACGGCTCGGTCATGAGGGCGTAGTCGTAGACGGGCACCGTGTGCAACCGGGTGCGACGGACCAGGGACGGGAATGCGTTGGTGCCCAAGGCGACCCGGCCAGCGCGGACGACCTCGCCACCGGCGGTGGTGACGTCCACCCCCGACCCCGCCGTCGACAAGTCCGTCACGCGCACCCCCTCGGCGATGCGGACGCCCAGCGACTCGGCCGCGCCCGCGAGACCCCACGCCAGGCGGGCCGGATCGACGATCGCCGTCTCGTGCGGCTGGTAGCGCCCGGCCAGGTAGGTGGGTGAGTCGAGGTGGGCGCGCACCGCGTCGCGGTCGAGGAGCTCACCCCCCGCCTCCTCGGACAACCACTCCACCTGGTGCGGCTGGGTGGCCACGGTGAGCTCGCCCGAGCGCCGGAAGTCACACTCGATCCCATACCTGCGCACCGTCGCCTCGATGGCGTCCAGGTTCGCCAGCCCCAGGCGGTGCAGGGCGGCATACTCCTGCGGCCAACGGGCCATCCCGTTGGCCTCACCGTGCGTCAGGCTCGCGGAGCAGAAGCCGCCGTTGCGCCCCGACGCCGCCCAGCCCACGGTGCCCGCCTCGAGGACGAGGACGTCGCGGGACGGGTCGGCTTCCTTGGCCAGCAGGGCCGTCCAGAGGCCGGAGTAGCCGGCGCCCACGACGACCAGGTCGGCGGAACGGACACCCTCCAGTCCCGGGCGACGCGCAGGTCGATCGGGCTGGTCGAGCCAATAGACCGCCGGCGCCGCGTCGGCCAGCGCGGGATGACCCACCGAGGTCAGGCGTCCGCGCCGGTGTAGAAGGCGTCGGCGACCGTCAGCGCCTCGTCGAGGATGGCGAGGCCTTCGCGCACCTCGTCGGCGGTGGTGGTGCACGGCGGCACGACGTGGGTGCGGTTGAAGTGGATGAACGGCCAGAGCCCGCGCTCCTTGCAGACGGCTGCGAAGTCGTTCATCGGCTTGGCGTCAGCCCCACCGGCGTTGAACGGCACGAGCGGCTCGCGGGTCACGCGGTCGCGCACCAGCTCGAGCGCCCAGAAGGCTCCCAACCCTCGGACCTCGCCGACGCTGGGGTGCCGTTCCGCGAGCTCGCGCAGCCCGGGCCCGATGACGTCGGTGCCGAGCGAGCGAGCGTGCTCGACGATCCCTTCGTCCTTGAAGATGGCGATGGATGCCACGGCGGAAGCGCAGGCGAGCGGGTGACCGGAGTAGGTGAGCCCACCGGGGAACGGCCGCTGGTCGAAGGTCTGGGCGATCCGATCGGAGATGATGACCCCGCCGAGCGGGACGTACCCGCTGTTGACGCCCTTGGCGAAGGTGATGAGGTCGGGGGTGACGCCCCAGTGGTCGATCGCGAACCACTCACCGCAGCGGGCGAACCCGGCCATCACCTCGTCGGCGATCATGACGATCCCGAACTCGTCGCACAGGTCGCGGACTCCCTGGAGGTACCCAGGCGGTGGCACCAGGATCCCGTTGGTGCCGACCACGGTCTCGAGGATGATCGCCGCGATGGTCTGCGGACCCTCGACGGCCACGAGGTCGCGCAGGTGCTGGAGCGCGCGGACGCCCTCCTCCTGCTCGTCCTGGGCGTGGAACGCGGAGCGGTAGGGGTAGGGACCCCAGTAACGCACGATGCCCGGCATACCCGGCTCGGACGGCCACCGGCGCGGATCACCAGTCAGGGCAATGGCTCCCGCGGTCGCGCCGTGGTAGCTGCGGTAGGCAGCCATCACCTTGTGGCGCCCGGTGTGGAGGCGGGCCATGCGCAGGGCGTTCTCGGTCGCCTCTGCGCCGCCGTTGGTGAAGAAGACCCGGTTGAGGTCACCCGGCGCGAGCTCGGAGATGAGGCGGGCGGCCTCGGAGCGGGCGTCGTTCGCGAAGGCCGGGCTGATGGTCGTCAGCCGCCCGGCCTGCTCCTGGATCGCCGCGACGAGCCTCGGGTGCTGGTAGCCGATGTTGACGTTGACCAGCTGGCTCGAGAAGTCGAGGTACCGCTTGCCCGAGTAGTCGGTGAAGTACGACCCCAGTGCGTCGGCGATGGGCAGCGGGTCGATCAGCCCCTGCGCCGACCAGGAGTGGAAGACGTGGGCGCGGTCGTCGCGACGCACCTGTGCCTCGGTGTTCGTCGTGAAGGCAGTGGCGGAGGTGGCGGTGGCGGCGGCGGTGGGCAGCGTGTCGGTCATCGGGAGTCCTTGGTATGCCGGGTGTTCCGGACAGTCTGGCGGCTTGCGACAGCGGGCGCGCGACAGCAGGCGCGCGTCAGCGGGTGCGCGTCAGCGGGTGCGCGGGAAGCCGAGGTCCACGCTGGAGGTCGCGGGGTCGGGCCAGCGCTGCGTCACGACCTTGCCCCGGGTGTAGAAGTTGATGCCCTCCGGGCCGTACATGTGGGTGTCGCCGAAGAGGGAGTCCTTCCAGCCACCGAACGAGTAGTAGGCCACCGGCACCGGGATCGGCACGTTGATGCCGACCATGCCGACCTCGACGTCGTACTGGAACTGGCGGGCCACGCCACCGTCACGCGTGAAGATCGCGGTGCCGTTGGCGTACTGGTTGCTGTTGATGAGCGCGATGCCGGCCTCGTAGGTGTCGACGCGGACGACCGACAGCACTGGCCCGAAGATCTCGTCGGTGTAGACGGTCATCTCGGGAGTGACGTGGTCGAGCAGCGTGGTCCCCAGGAAGAAGCCCTCCTGCGGGTGGTCACCCGTGCGCCCGTCGACGACCACGGCCGCGCCGGCGGACTCGCCGGCGTCGACGTAGCCGGCGACCTTGTCGCGGTGCTCCGCGGTGATGAGCGGCCCCATGTCGGTGTCGGGGTCGGCCCCGTCGCCGACGGTGAGCTTGGGCAGGCGGGCCGCGATGGCGTCGACCAGCGGCTGGGCGACGTCGCCGACCGCCACGGCCACGGACAGCGCCATGCACCGCTCGCCGGCCGAGCCGTAGGCGGCGGAGACGACCGCGTCGGCCGCCATGTCGATGTCGGCGTCCGGGAGGACGAGGGCGTGGTTCTTGGCGCCGCCGAGCGCCTGCACGCGCTTGCCGTTGGCGGTGCCGCGCTCGTAGATGTACTTGGCGATCGGCGTGGACCCGACGAAGCTGACCGCAGCGATGGCGGGGTGGTCGAGGATCGCGTCCACGGCGACCTTGTCACCGTGGACGACGGTGAAGATGCCGTCGGGCAGGCCGGCCTCCTTCCACAGCTGGGCCAGGAACAGCGCTGCGGACGGGTCCTTCTCACTGGGCTTGAGGATGAAGGCGTTACCGCAGGCGATGGCGTTCGCGCACATCCACAGCGGCACCATGGCGGGGAAGTTGAACGGCGTGATGCCGGCCACGACGCCGAGCGGCTGGCGGATGTTGTAGACGTCGACCCCGGTCGCGGCCTGCTCGCTGAACCCGCCCTTGAGGAGGTTCGGCACGCCGGTCGCGAACTCGACGTTCTCGAGGCCGCGGGCGATCTCGCCTGCGGCGTCCGAGCGCACCTTGCCGTGCTCGGCCGTGATGATCGCGGCCAGCTCGGGGGTGCGCTGGTGGAGGAGCTCCCGGAAGGCGAAGAGGACCGCGGAGCGACGCGACAGCGAGGTGTGGCGCCACTCGCGGGCCGCGGCGGCCGCGACCTGCACCGCGGCGTCGACCTCCTCGACCGAGGCCAGGTCGACCTCGGCAGTGACCACGCCGGTAGCCGGGTTGTGCACCGGTGCCGAGCGTCCGGAGCTGCCCTCGTGGAGGCGGCCGTCGATCCAGTGGGAGATGCGCGTCGTCATGCACCCACCATACGATCCACTCGCTGGTAACACAATGCTGTGATTGCTATGGTACAAACATGACCGCACTGCTCTCCGCGCTCGAACAGCGCCTCGACCAGCCCACCGCCAAGGGTCTCGCCCATGCAGTGTCGGCCGCGATCAGGGACGGCGAGCTGGGGGCGGGCGACCGGCTGCCGCCGATCAGGACAGTGGCCGCCGAGCTCGCGCTGTCGCCCACGACGGTGAGCGCGGCCTGGGCGTTGCTGGCACGGTCGGGCGCGGTCCACACCGACGGCCGGCGCGGCACGACCGTCCTCGACCAGGGCGGGGTCGCCACCGCAGGTCGCTACCGCCAGGCCCTGCGCCACGAGTCGGTGTTCACCCTCGACCTGTCCACCGGCGTGCCCGACCCGGCCCTGCTGCCGTCGCTCGGCGCAGTGCTCACCCAGCTGACGTCCGCGCCCACCACGGGCAGCTACCTCGACGACCCCGTGCTCCCTGCCCTCGCCGATGCGCTGCGCCAGGACTGGCCGTATGCCGCGGCCAACCTGGCCGTCGTCGACGGCGCCATGGATGCCATGGACCTCATCGTGCGGACGACGCTCCGGTTCGGTGACCGGGTCGTGGTCGAGGATCCCGGCTTCCCGCCGTTGGTCGACCTCCTCGAGTCGGTCGGCGTCCAGCTGGTCGGGGTGCCGCTCGACGACGAGGGGCTCGAGCTCGGCGCCCTCGCGGAGGCGCTGCGCGAGCCGGTGGTCGCCATCTTCCTCCAGCCACGGGCCCAGAACCCCGTCGGCGTCACCATGACCACGGCCCGCGCCGAGGCCGTCGCCGCCCTGCTCGAGGGCACCGAGACGCTGGTGGTCGAGGACGACTCCGCGGCCGGGCTGTCGTCCGAGGCGCTGGTGAGCCTGGGTCGCTGGCGACCCGAGCACACGGCATACATCCGGTCGTTCTCGAAGTCGCACGGACCGGACCTCCGGCTCGCAGCCCTGAGCACGCCCACGGCCCTGCACCGAGCCCTGACCGTCCGCCGCGAGCTGGGCCAGGGCTGGTCGAGCCGACTGTTGCAGCAGGTGCTGCTGGGGCTGCTCACCAGCGAGACCGCCCGCGCACAGGTGGCCCATGCGTCCACCACGTATGCCGCGCGGCGCGCCACGGTGGTCGACGCCCTCGCGGCCCGCGGGGTCGACGTGCCCGGGACCGAGGGCATCAACATCTGGGTGCCGGTCGAGGACGAGACCGCCGCCGTGGTGCGACTCGCGAGCAGGGGGATCGGCGTGGCCGCGGGTGCGCCGTTCCGGATCGGCCCACCCGAGGCGGGCGGCGCCGGGGCGGGGGGCCACGTGCGGGTCACCGTGGGCGCCGCGACCGAGGACCTCGACGCCCTCGCGGACGCCCTGGCCGACGCCGCCCTCGCCGGTGGCCGTCAGGGGCGGGCGCGCTGAGGCGCTCGTGAGCATCGGGTCCGGACGGCGCGAAGGCCGGGCTGCAGGGTTGCCCGGCCTTCGGCCCGCCGCCCTAGAGCGGACGTCTCATCTCCCCCACCGCAGACGCTAGTCGCGTGGCCGTGACTTCAGGATCCTTCAATTCGCGTATGAGTGACACCGAACTTGTGAGGTCGCGGTGCGAATTATGCTGCTATTCAACACATTTCGGACCGCAATCCAGTGTGCGACCACCTGCTTCGTGGCGTGTCGTCGCTTTTCCTCCACGGTACTCGCTCACGGCGGGATGGGAAGGTCTGGAATAGTTGGCGCGCACCCCGGGCGGGTTCGCATAGTGGCCTAGTGCAGTCGCCTTGAAAGCGACCAGAGGGCAACCTCTCGTGGGTTCAAATCCCACACCCGCCGCCCAGAGGGACCTACCGAACCTGGAGGTCCCTGAGTGACGAAACCCCGGCTGGACTTCAGGTCCAGTCGGGGTTTCCCCATGTCTGGGGGCCTTCGGGGGCGCGGTCTCGGTGCCCTGCACCCCGCGCGGGTCTGGGCGGCCTCAGGCGGCAACACGGGCGCAACGGCTGGCAGAACGGTAGGGTAGAAGGTGGCAGAACAGTAGTGTAACGGTGGGCAGAACGGTAGCGTAGAAGGTGGCAGGGAAGTAGTGTTGGGGTCATGGTTCATGACTTCCGCACCGGGTACGTCCAGCGGGTGATCGACGAGCAGTTGGACGACCTGATGCCACAGCTGCCCGCGCTTCTGCTCGATGGCCCCAAGGCCGTCGGTAAGACACGGACCGCGGAACACCGTGCCAGCACGGTCTGGCAGCTGCACCGGCCTGCCGTGGCGCAGGTCGTCTCAGCGGACCCCCTGGCGGCCATCAGTGCTCAGCCTCCGGTGCTGTTTGACGAGTACCAGAAGGTCGCGCACCTCTGGGATGAGGTGAAGGACTTCGTGGACCGAGACCTGAGGCCAGGCCGTGTCCTGCTCACCGGGTCAGCGCCCCCACGGGGGGCACACTCTGGGGCAGGGCGTATCGCCTCGTTGCGAATGCGCCCTTTGACCATTCCCGAACGCGGCGCGAGCGTCCCCACGGTCAGCACCGCTGACCTGTTCGCCGGCGGCACCAAGATCGGTGGCACTTGCCCCCTCCGCCTGGCGGACTACGCCGACCTCATCCTCGGTTCCGGCTTCCCCGGGATGCAGCACCTGTCCGGGACCGCGCTGACCACCCAGCTCAACGGGTACCTGGACCGCATCGTTGACCGGGACGTGCCAGAGGCCGGGCTGAGAGTGCGGCGGCCCGCGACGCTCAAGGCATGGTTGCGGGCGTACGCGGCCGCCGTGTCGACCGCGACGTCCTGGGAGAAGATTCGGGACGCAGCCTCAGCCAACCATGGGGAGAAGCCGGCGAAGACGACCACGATGCCGTACATCGACACCCTGACCGAGCTGCGCATTCTTGACGAGCTGCCCGCCTGGACCCCCAGTCGCAACCACTTGAACAGGCTCACCGAGGCGCCCAAGCACCACCTCGCCGACCCAGCCCTCGCGGCGCGACTGGCCGGCATCACGCGAGCCAGCCTTCTCAAGGGCGCCGACAACGTGTTCACCCCTGCCGACGGGACCTACCTCGGGCAGCTGTTCGAGTCGCTGGCCACCATGAGCGTTCGAGTCTTCGCCGCCGCAGCCCGCGCGGACGTGTCTCACCTGCGCCTGGGCACTGGCCGCCACGAAGTCGACCTCATCCTCGAACGCGACGACGACCGGGCCGTCGTGGCATTCGAGGTCAAGCTCGCCGCGAGCGTGAGCGACGCCGACGTGAAACACCTCCTGTGGCTGCGCGACGAGCTTGGGGACCAGCTCGCAGACGCCGTCGTGCTCACCACCGGGGAACACGCCTACCGACGCCCCGACGGGGTAGCCGTCATCCCACTCGGGCTCCTCGGCCCATGAAACGGGAGCTCATCCACGCACGCCAGGGAGTTTCGTCACTCCCTCGCCCACCCGGCACGTAGTCCCACCTTGGGCAAGCCGCTGACCAGCACGTTTGTCAGGATCATGGGTTAAGGTCGAAGACCCGACCAAAGGATGCGAACCATGGCAAAGCTGTCCTTCCTCGCCGGTCTCGCTGCGGGCTACGTGCTCGGGGCCAAGGCCGGTCAGAAGCGCTACCAGCAGATCAAGACCCAGGCCGACCGGGTCTGGGGCAGCGACCCCGTCCAGACGCGCGTCGACACGGTCAAGCAGGTCGTCAAGGAGCAGGCGCCCGTCGTGGCCGCCAAGCTCGGCGACGTCGCGAAGACCGCCGGCGCGAGCGCCAAGGAGCGGTTCACGGGTGAGGACCTCCCGGAGACCCTCCACCGCGGCACCGACGGCCGGCTGCACGCCGACACCACCGGGTTCGGTCCCGGTCCGGGCAAGCTGCCCTGACGGGACCACCCGCCTGAGCGGTCACCCCAGCGGCGCGCGACGCGGCGCACAGCACGAAGCGGCACGGCATACGAGGTCTGTATGCGCGTCGCCGAGAAGGTCCGGCCTGGCGCGTGCTGGGAACCCCTGACCAGCACCTTCCTCGACCTGACCTACCCGGCGACGCGCCCCTTGGGGCGGGACGGCAGCACGCCCCCACGACCTGCCGTCCGGTCCGCTGGCACCCCTGTGCCCAGCGGTCCTCCATCTGCGTGACCCGTCGCCCCCTGCGACGGATCCTGCATGACATGAGGCTTCCTCTCGTTGTGCCCACCTCGTCCCCCGACCAGGTCTGACAGTGGACAAGAGCCGGACCCCGCGGTCCTGATACATCCCGTCGAGAAGTTTTCCGAAAGTCTTTCCATGCGTTCGTCCGGCCCGCTCCGACGACCAGATTTCCGGTGACGTCCGGTATCACCCGACCCGCCCGCTTCTCCTGTCAGACGAAGCGATCCCTCACTACGCTGAACACTGCACTGCGTGGTCGGCACCAGCACAGGAGAATCCATGGCCGCATCGACTCCCCCGCCGCAGTCCGGGCCGGGTCCCACGCCCTCGGTCGCGATCCCGCGCTCGGCGGCGCGTCGTCTCGACGTGCGCGTGCTCGACCCGTCGAAGGCCGTGCGCCTCGACGGTGACGACGCCCTCGAACCCACCCTGTATGCCGGCAACCGGCTCCTCGTGCGTGGCCTCGCCACCCGCTCGGCGCAGGGACCGATCAGCGCGCTGTCGGCGATCGCCGAGCGGCTCGGCTACTCGGTGGAGGCTCGCCGCGACGAGCGGTTCGAGGCACTGGTGGAGCAGAACGAGCTCGGCGACCAGGTCGACCCGGCCGTCTCGACGACGGTCGAGTTCCGACCGCTGCCCAACCGGCCCGTCGTCGCCCCGGACGCCTGGCTGATCCTGCAGACCCTGCGCGCCGAGGATCCTGACGCCGCCAGGTCAGTGAGCCTGAGCCACATCGTCACGGCGGCCGGCTACGGCTCGGGCGTCGGATACGGCTCGGGCGTGGGCTACGGCTCGGGCGTGGGGTACGGCTCCGGGGTCGGCTACGGCTCCGGCGTGGGCTACGGCTCGGGGGTCGGCGACGACGACGTGCAGATGCCCGGGGGCGGCCCGTCGCCCCGGTGCCCGGTGGTCTGGGGCGCGCCGGTCCCGGCCCCCACCCGCAAGGGCGGACCCGTCGTGGCCCTGCTCGACACCGGCTTGGGTGAGCACCCGTGGTTCGCGGACCGGGTCATCCGCGACGTGACCGTCGACGGGCTCCCGATCGGCCTGCGGTTCACGCCGGCCGAGGACCCGGAGCTGACGGGGTGCACCCTCGACCGCGTGAACGGGTTGCTCGACCCGCTGGCCGGGCACGGCACCTTCATCGCGGGCGTCGTGCGCCAGCGCTGCCCCGACGCGACCCTCATGATCGTGCCGGTCATGCACGGCGATGGCGTCACGGACGAGGCCTTCCTGGTGGAGACGCTCGGGCTGCTCTACGTGCGCCAGCTGCTGGTGCACTCCGGTCGCGGCAAGGGCCCGGCGGTCGACGTCCTCTCGCTCTCGTTGGGCTACTACCACGAGACCCCGGGCGCGTTCGACGACGAGCCGGCCTTCTCCAGCGTGCTGCGCGCGCTCGCCGGCACCGGCGTCGCGGTGGTCGCCGCTGCGGGCAACGGAGGCACCAACCACGAGTTCTACCCCGCCGCCTTCGCGATCGCGGGCGGCTACGACATCGCGATCACCAGCGTCGGGGCGTACAACCCCGACGGCGCCACGGTCTCGGTCTACTCCAACACCGGGTCGTGGGTCACGGCATACCGGCGCGGCACGGCGGTGGTCAGCACGATGCCCGTCACGTTCGACGGCAGCCTGCAGCCGGTGCTCGCCCAGCCGGCGGGGCACGACCCGGCGCGGGGAGCCTGCGATCCGGACGACTACTCCAGCGGCTTCGGGTTGTGGAGCGGCACCTCGTTCGCGGCTCCTGCCTACGCCGGTGACGTCGCGGCCGCCCTCGTGCGGTGCGAGCTCGCCGAGGACGCCGACGTGAAGGCCAGGCTCGAGATCCTCGGGAAGGCGAGCGCGATGGTCGAGGAGGGAGAGCGGTGATGCACGCAGAGGGGGGCACGCGAAGCCTGGCCGAGCTGGCCGCGAACGCGTTCAGCGACTACCGCGACGGCCGCCCGGAGGGGATGTCGGAGCTCGTCGACAGCACCACCGCGCTGTTGTGGCACACCGCCCGGGGCCAGGGTCTCAGCACCGCGCAGGCCGAGGACGTCGTCCAGAACACCTGGCTGTCGCTCGTCCAGCACGCGTCCGGCATCACCGACCCGCAGGGCGTCCTGAAGTGGTTGCTCACCACCACCCGCCGCGAGGCCTGGGCGGTGTCGAAGCGGTCGCGCCGCGAGGACGTGCGTGAGGACATCGGCGACGCCATGCCCGGCGTGCCCACGACGGGCGACGAGCCCGCCGATGCGGTCGTGCGCAGCCAGGAGCAGGGCACGCTCTGGCGCCACTTCAAGGACCTCCCCGAGCGGTGCCAACAGCTGTTGCGCGTCATCGCCCTCGCTGAACGGCCCGACTACGCCCAGGTGGCAGAGGCCCTCGGTATGCCGGTCGGCAGCATCGGCCCCACGCGCGGCCGGTGCCTGGCCAAGCTCCGAACAGCCCTGCTCGGCGACCCCGGGTGGGCGACGTCATGACCGCCGACCACGACTGGGACACCGTCGCCGACGAGCCCATCGACGAGCAGGACCTGCGGGCCCTCACCACGCTCAGGTCGATCCTCCAGGCCAGCGACCCGGTGCCGAGCGGCCTCGCGGAGCGCGCCAAGTTCGCGATGTCGGTCGCGGCCCTCGAGGCCGAGATCGCGGAGATCACGACGACCACGGCTGAGCTGGCCGGGGTGCGCTCGACCGACTACGACCGCACCGGCACGATCACCTTCTCCAGCGAACAGCTCAGCGCCATGATCACGATCGAGCTGGTCGACGGGACCGATGCCCGGCTCAGCGGATGGGTGACGACCGGCCCGACCCACATCGAGCTGCGGGAGCGCTCGCGCACGCAGGAGACGACGACCGACGACGCCGGCCGGTTCAGCTTCACCTCGGTGCAGCGCGGGCTCGTCCACCTCGTCATGCGCAGGCTGGACGACCCGCAGAGCCGCCCCGTCATCACGCCGGCCATCGAGATCTGAGGGACGCCATCGAGGTTGCTGACCACCAGGTCGCCGAGCTCTTGGCCCGAGCGCGGAACCTCAACGAGATCGGCCGGTTCCGCGACGCCGAGCGCTCGCTCCGGCGTGCCCTGACCCTGAGCGACGGGCTGGACGACCCCGAGCGGGTGCCCACCCGCGCCCGGCTCCTCATCACCCTCGCCTGGCCGACGCTGGCGCTCCACGGGCTCGACCAGGCGCTCGCGATGCTCCGCGAGTCCCGCACCCAGGGCGCCTCGCCGCGTCTGCACGCCCTCAGCTGGGTCCAGGAGGCGGTCGTGCACGTCTCCTGCCAGGACTGGCGCTCGGCGCTCACCGCCCTCGACATGGTGGGCGACGGACACGCTCTGCTGACCCCGGGTGAGGAGGTGGCTGCCCGGATCAACGGTGGCCTGGCGCACCTGTCACTGCTCGAGCTGGGCCCGGCTCGAGCCGACTTGATGGCCGCCCTCGAGCTGAGTGTCGAGCACGGGCTGGCCGAGAAGGAGTTCAAGGTCCGCCACAACCTGGGCTGCCTCGAGTACTACGCGGGCCGCCTGCCCGAGGCGATCGAGCTGATGCGCGAGGCCGACGAGATGGCCGTGCCGGTCGGTCGGGTGCGGGCCCAGCACGACCTGGCCCTGGTGCTGCTGGAGGTCGGGCTCCTCGACCAGGCTCGCGAGACCCTCACCCGGGCGCTCGCCGAGACCCGGCGCGACGGCCACCGCCTCGAGGAGGCCGACCTGCGGCTCGACCTCGCGACGACGGCGATGCTGCGCGACGACCTCTCGACCGCCCGTGAGCACCTCGCTGCGGCCGTCGCTGCCTTCCGCGCCCGCGGGGCTGGCGAACGGCAGCGCAGTGCCGCCCTGCTCCGCGCCTCGGTGTCCCTCGCCGAGGGCGTGGTGCCGCGCGGCCTCAACCGCACCCTGTCGCCCTGGCTGGACGTCGACCGACCGGTCACCCCCGACGAGCGCCTCGCGGCGCGGGTGCAGGTCGAGGCCATGCTGTTGCGGGGACAGGTCGACGACGCCGGGTATGCCGTGCAGCGTCTGCGTGGTCGCGTGCGCCAGGGCTTCGCGGCTGACATGCACGATCGCCTCCTGGTGGCGAAAGTCGCTGCAGCACAGGGCAACACCATCAAGTCCCGACGGACAGTCCGCGCGGCGATGAACCGTCTGACAGAGCGGCAGGCGCCGAGCCAGAGCGCCGAGATCCGGTCGGCCCTGGCGTTGCACGGGCGACGGCTGGCCGACTTCGACGTCAACGACGCCCTGGCGAGCGGTTCCGCAGCCCGGGTGTTCGAAGCGGTCGAGCGCTGGCGGGCCGTGTCCCACCGGCTGCCGCTGCTCTCGGCTCCCCTCGACGAGCGGTCGGCGGAGCTGCTCGCCGAGCTGCGTCAGGCCCGCCGCGAGGGGGTGGCCAGCGGCGAGGAGGGGGCCCGGCAGCGGGCCCGCGCGGCACGCCTGGAGTGGGAGGTCAGCCGGCTCGACTGGGCCCGCGTGGAGCAGGACGACGTCGCCGCAGCGGGGGCGCCCATCGGTCACCGCACCACCCGCGGGCTGCTGAGCTCCCGCGGGGAGCAGGCCCTCGTGTGGGTGGCCCAGGAGGGCGAGGA
Organism: Pedococcus sp. P2_A3; assembly: GCF_056405035.1. Lineage (NCBI taxonomy): Bacteria > Bacillati > Actinomycetota > Actinomycetes > Micrococcales > Intrasporangiaceae > Pedococcus > Pedococcus sp. P2_A3. The sequence continues at coordinate 134,244 of NZ_JBFUCW010000013.1, forward strand.
GTACGTGCTGGTCGTCACCGGGCAGGGCAGCAGGCTGCACCACCTCGGCCCGGCCGCGGAGATCGGCGCCCTGGCCGACCGGCTCACCCGCGACCTGCGAGCGCACGCCTTCGCGGCGACCAACCCAGCCATGGAGGCCGCGGTGGGACGGGCGGTGGCCGAGTCGGTCGCGGCCCTCGACCACCGGCTGCTCTCCGACCTCCGCCTCGGCGACGGCCCCGTGGTCGTGGTGCCCGGCCGCACGCTGATGGCGGTCCCGTGGGGCATGCTCCCGGGCCTGGCGGGGCGCCCGGTCACCGTGGCCCCGTCGGTGACTCGTTGGGCCACCCCCCTGCTGTCCCCCGGCGCTGCTGCCGCCGGCTCCCTCGCGGTCACGACCCTGACGGGTCCTCGGCTGCTCCGCGCGGGCGCTGAGTCAGCGGCCGTGGCCGACGCGTGGCGGTCGGTCGGCGCGGAGACGGTGACCCACCCGACGGCCACGGCCCAGTCGGTGCGCGACGCGCTGGTCAGTGGCGGGGTGGTGCACGTCGCCGCGCACGGGACGCACGAGCCCCAGAGCCCGTGGTTCTCCTCCCTCCACATGGCCGACGGACCGGTCTTCGCCCACGAGCTCCCGCGGCCGGCCACCGCGCCCCACGTCGTGCTCTCCGCGTGCGACGTCGGCCGGCTCGACCCCCGGCCGGGCGACGAACCGCTGGGGCTCACCGCCGCGCTGCTCGCCCTGGGGGTGCGCAGCGTGGTCGCCCCTGTTGCGCCGGTGTCGGACGCGGTGGCGGAGAAGGCGATGGTGAGCTACCACCAGCAGCTGGCCTCCGGTCGCACGGCCTCAGCCGCGCTGGCAGCCACGCTGGTGCAGCACCCGGCCGCGGGTGCCTTCTGCCTGTTCGGCACCGACTGGGGGCCCGACCCGGGTCAGATCCAGAGCGCCGGGTCCTTGAACATCGCCTCGTAGGGGTCCTCGGTCCCGTGCGGGAACCGGACCGTCGCGGGGATGCCGGTGGCGATGGCCCCGGCCGGGATGTCCTTGACCACGACCGAGTTCGCCCCGATCTGCACGTCGTCGCCGATGTGCACCGGGCCGAGGACCCGGGCGCCGGCCCCGATCGTCACCCGCGAGCCGACCGTCGGGTGCCGCTTGACGCGCTGCATCGACCGGCCACCGAGGGTGACCCCGTGGTAGAGCATGACGTCGTCGCCGACCTCGGCGGTCTCCCCGATCACCACACCCATCCCGTGGTCGATGAAGAACCGGTGGCCGATGACGGCGCCGGGGTGGATCTCGACGCCCGTCACCGACCGCACGAAGGTCATCACGACCCGCGCCACCGGCTTGGTCCACCCTCCGCGCAGCCACAGCCGGTGGGCGAAGCGGTAGGCCCAGATCGCGTGCAGCCCGGGGGCGTTCAGCGCGACGTCGACCCGCGAGGTCGCAGCCGGGTCACGGGCGATCGCCGCGTCGAGGTCGTCGACGATGCGAGTGCGTGCGCGCCTGGCATAGAGAGCGAGGGTCATCGGGTTCCGTTGCAGCAGAAGGGATCGTGCGGTGACAGCGGGTGCCGTCAGTCGAGGAGGTCGGAGAAGAGGATCGTCGACAGGTAGCGCTCACCGAACGACGGGATGATGACGACGATGGTCTTGCCGGCGTTCTCGGGACGGGTCGCGACCTGGTTCGCCGCCGCGAGGGCCGCGCCCGAGGAGATGCCGACCAGCAGGCCCTCCTCCTTGGCCGCACGCTTGGCCCACTCGACGGCCGTCTCGGCGTTGATGTCGATGACCTCGTCGTAGATGTCGCGGTCGAGGATCTCGGGCACGAAGTTGGCGCCGAGGCCCTGGATCTTGTGCGGACCGGGCTCGCCGCCGTTGAGGATCGGCGACTCCGCGGGCTCGACCGCGATCATCTGCACCCCGGGCTTGCGGGCCTTGAGGACCTGTCCGACGCCGGTGATGGTGCCGCCGGTGCCGATCCCCGCGATGACGATGTCGACCTGGCCGTCGGTGTCCTTCCAGATCTCCTCCGCGGTCGTCTTGCGGTGGATCTCGGGGTTGGCCTCGTTGGCGAACTGCTTGGCGAGGATGCCGCCGCGCTCGGCCGCGATCTCCTCCGACTTGGCCACGGCGCCCTTCATGCCCAGGGCTCCCTCGGTCAGGATGAGCTCGGCGCCGTAGGCACGAAGCAGGGCCCGCCGCTCCTTCGACATGGTCTCCGGCATCGTGAGGACGACCTTGTAGCCGCGCGCCGCTCCGACCATGGCCAGGGCGATCCCGGTGTTGCCGGACGTGGCCTCGACGATGGTGCCACCGGGCTTCAGCGCACCGGCCGCTTCGGCGGCATCGATGATCGAGACCCCGATGCGGTCCTTCACCGAGGAGGCCGGGTTGTAGAACTCGAGCTTCGCGGCGACGAGCGCGTCGCTCTCGATGATCCGGTTGATCCGCACCAGCGGGGTGTTGCCGATGAGCTGGGTGACGTCGTCATAGATGGGCATGCGCGCTTCCTTGCGTCGGTATGCCGCGGGCTGGCCGCGGCGCGAGGTCATGGGCCTTCGTCGGGTGCAGCGAACCCGACGTTATGAATATTCCAACAGATCGTTATGCGCGTTGGCAATCAGCGCCCGGTGGGCGGGCGCGCCGACGCGACCACGCGGCATACCCCGGACGCGACCACGCGGCATACCCCGGGGGACAGGTGTCCCACTCTGGGCCTTTGATGCTGCTCACACAGCCCTAAGCAGGCGCTTACCGGCCAGTAGAGTGGCCGCCATGTCTGCGCTCCAGATCGTCGCACTCGTCGTGTGCCTCGCTGTCGCCCTCACCGGCATCGCGTTGTTCGCCCGGGTGATCCGGCAGTTCCTGTCCGTCTTCCGCCTCGGCCAGCCCGATGCCACCCGCACCGGTGACAAGGGGACGCGGACGGTCACGCTGCTGCGTGAGTTCCTCGGTCACACCCGGATGTCGCGGCTGCCGGTCGTCGCCGCGGCGCACTGGTTCACGATGATCAGCTTCGGGGTGCTGTTCTTCACGCTGCTCAACGCGTTCGGCCAGCTCGTCAAGCCCGACTTCGCGCTGCCGCTGATCGGGCACTTCTTCCTCTACGAGTGGGTCACCGAGTTCTTCGCGTGGACCGGGCTCGTGGGCATCGTGACGCTGATGGTGATCCGCCAGAAGAACCACCCGCGCTCGGCTGCCGGCGAGGGTGGGCGACGGTCGCGGTTCTTCGGGTCGACCTTCTGGCAGGCCTACTACGTCGAGCTGACCATCCTCGGCGTGACGATCTGCATCATCACCCTGCGGGCGCTGGAGTACGCACTCGACTTCAAGGGCGGCACCACCGGCTTCACCGGCAAGGGCCACGCCGACGCGCTGCACTACCCGCTGACCGGGTGGCTCGGCGGGCTCTTCGACGGCGCCTCGGTGGACACCCTCGAGAACGTCATCGTGGTCGTCGCCGCGGTGAAGATCCTCATCTCGTTCGCGTGGATGATCACCATCTCGCTGCAGCCCACCATGGGTGTCGCCTGGCACCGCTTCCTCGCCTTCTTCAACATCTTCCTCAAGCGCCACGCCGACGGCCGCACCTCCCTCGGCGAGCTCCAGCCGCTGATGGTCAAGGGCGAGCCGGTCGACTTCGAGAACGTCGAGGACCTCGACGAGGACGCCGCGCTCGGGGTCGGCAAGGTCGAGGACTTCACCTGGAAGGGGCTGCTGGACTTCACGACCTGCACCGAGTGCGGCCGCTGCCAGAGCCAGTGCCCGGCCTGGAACACCGACAAGCCGCTGTCGCCCAAGTTGCTCGTAATGACGCTGCGCGATCACGCGCACGCCAAGGCGCCGTGGCTGCTGGCGACCGAGGAGTCGCGCGCGGGCCTCGGCGAGGACGCGGCAGCGCTGGCCGAGGTGCCGCTGATCGGCGACACCGGCTACGACATCAGGAACCCGCTCGCGGCCTACAACCCGCACGGCCCCGACGCCGTCATCGACCAGGACGTGCTGTGGTCGTGCACCACCTGCGGCGCGTGCGTCGAGCAGTGCCCGGTGGACATCGAGCACGTCGACGCGATCGTCGACATGCGTCGCTACCAGAACCTCATCGAGTCGGCGTTCCCGAACGAGCTCAACGGCCTGTTCAAGAACCTCGAGAACAAGGGCAACCCGTGGGGCATGGCCGCCCGGGCCCGGCTCGACTGGGCCAAGGACCTGCCGTTCCCGGTGAAGATCCTCGGCCAGGACGTCGACTCCGCCGACGACGTCGACTACCTGTTCTGGGTCGGCTGCGCCGGCGCCTACGAGGACCGCGCCAAGAAGACCACCCGCGCCGTCGCCGAGCTGCTCGACCAGGCCGGGGTCACCTTCGCGATTCTCGGCGACGGAGAGTCCTGCACCGGCGACTCCGCCCGTCGCGCCGGCAACGAGTTCCTCTTCCAGATGCTCGCCCAGCAGAACGTCGAGACCCTCAACGAGGTCGGCGCCACCAAGATCGTCGTGACCTGCGCGCACTGCTTCAACACCATCAAGAACGAGTACCCCCAGCTCGGCGGCAAGTACGAGGTGGTCCACCACACCCAGCTGCTCAACCGGCTGGTCCGCGAGAAGAAGCTCGTCCCGGTCGCCCGCCCCGCCGACGTGCCCGGCAAGTCGTCGAACAAGGACGTCGCCTCGACCGCCGAGACGGTGACCTACCACGACCCGTGCTACCTGGGCCGGCACAACGGCGTCTACGCCCCGCCGCGCGAGCTGATCGGCGCCCTGCCCGGTGTCGAGCTGCGCGAGATGGAGCGCACCAAGGAGAAGTCGTTCTGCTGCGGCGCCGGTGGTGCCCGGATGTGGATGGAGGAGAAGCTCGGCACCCGGATCAACACCAACCGCACCGAGGAGGCCATCGGCACCGGCGCGGAGCGGATCGCGATCGGCTGCCCGTTCTGCCGGGTGATGATGTCTGACGGCCTGACCGCCGCCCAGGCTGAGGGCAAGGGTGCCGATGTCGAGGTCGTCGACGTCGCCCAGATGCTGCTCGCCGCCGTCAAGCGCCGCGACGACGAGCCCTCCCCCGCCGAGGCAGCCGAGCCCGTCCCGTCCGCCTGACCCTCGCCGCCCCTTCGAGGAACCTTTGCTAGCAAGGCCTGCTTGTTCGCGGACACGGTGCAACCTGTGCGCGAACGAGGAACTTTTGCTAGCTGTACTGACCTGACAGGTTGGTCAAGCGGGTGATGGGTGGCTTGTTCTCGCAGGCGGTGTGGGGTCGGTGGTGGTTGTACTCGTGG